>JAZUKG010000001.1:0-28021 GCA_045643145.1 Lachnospiraceae bacterium
ACCTTTTGAACCGTAAAGCATTTATCAATCTGCTCAATAAAGCTATCACGGGTCAATCCGTTTAAATCTTTTACAACACGGTTATAATCAAAGATTTTCAACTGATCCTGAGAGAATAAAACTGACAGGAAGTAATTGTGCTCACTGTTTGGATTGGTATCTCCGTTTGCTCTTCTTCTTTGAGAGACTCTGACCGCACTGGCACATCTGTGATGACCGTCAGCAATATAAATATGATCAAGAGCTTTAAAGCCTTCAGTGATTTTCTCAATCATCTGTGCATCTGTAATCTGCCAGCAGCGATGTCTGATTCCGTCATCTGCTGTAAAATCACAATATGGCTGTGTTTCCATAACTGAAATACGAATCTGATTTAAATCCTCACGATCACGATATGCTAAAAAGATAGGACCGGTCTGAGCATTTACGGTATCAACATGGCGAATACGGTCTTCTTCTTTATCTGCTCTGGTATTTTCATGTTTTTTAATCACTTCATTGATATAATCATCTACACTGGCTAAAGCAACGAAACCTGTCTGACTTCTGCCATCCATGGTTAATTCATATAAATAAAAACAGGCCTGATCATCCTGTACATAGTTACCGTCTTCTAACATATCTGTATATAACTGACGAGCCTTTAAATATACTTCATCTGCATAGGTATCAACTGAAGCATCAAACTGTGTTTCTGCACGATCTATTCTCAGAAAGGTAAGATGATCTCCCTTTACTACCTCACAGGCTTCCTGACGGTTATATACGTCATACGGAAGTGCTGCAATTTTACTTTCGAGTCCCTTTTTAGGCCTTACTGCTTTAAATGGTTTGATATTAGCCATGTTCCTTCTCCTTTTATACATTTTATCGCATAAAAATATATATAAATTATATCAAAATTATCCTTATAAGTAAACGAAAGACATACATTAGTTTTTGACTTTTTATATAAATAATGGTAATATAATGATATTATTAATGCAGAAAGGTTGTAAGAAAAATGACACAAGAAGATAAAGAATTTCTTGATCGAATTACAGCATATTCTGAAGAAGTAATGAAAGATGTAAACCCGGATCCTCAGGTTACTCCTATTTCAGAGCAGCTTGCTTATCTCAGACCTATTATGGAAGAGATATCAAAGGAAACCAATACACCTGTCGAAGACGTTTTTATTCGTTATATGGATTTAGCTTCTTTAGCGGCTGTTGATAAAAAGAAAGAATTTGATGAAGATTTTGTTGATTTTACGGACATGAAAGATGCCCGTTTTTAAAAAGACTATATCTTATCTCACACCATAAAAATCCCCCTTTGCTTCATTGCTTGGGGGATTTTTGCTGTGTAAATAACAAAAGGATATTAGCAAATGCTAATATCCTTTTTATATTGACAATAAATTATTTTACAATACGTACACGGAATACACCGTCGATTGCTGCGAGTTTATCAACCATTTCCTGTGTTGCAGGAGTTTCTAAGTCCATCATAGTATATGCTACTTCACCACGTGACTTATTCATCATGTCTGTGATGTTTACACCTGCATCACCAAATGTAGCTGTAAACTTAGTAATCATATTTGCAATGTTCTTGTGGAAGATTGCTACACGGCTGGCCTGAGCACAAACACCCATATCAAGTGCAGGATAGTTTACACTGTTTTTGATATTACCGTTTTCGAGATAATCTACCATTTCCTGAACAGCCATAACTGCACAGTTATCTTCTGATTCTTCTGTTGATGCTCCAAGATGAGGTGTTACGATACATCCAGGCTGACCGGCAACTGTTGGGTTAGCAAAGTCTGTCATGTATTTTTTAACCTTACCTGATTTTAATCCTTCTAATAAAGCAGGCTCATCAACCAGAATATCTCTCGCATAGTTAAGAATAACAACACCATCTTTCATCTTTGCGATGGCTTCTTTTGAAATCATACCCTTTGTAGAATCCAATAAAGGTACATGAATTGTGATAAAATCACACTCTTCATAGATTTCATCTACATTAATTACGTGCTTAACATTTTTATTTAAGTTCCAAGCAGCAGCTACAGAAAGATATGGGTCATAACCATATACTTCCATTCCTAAATGAATTGCTGCATTCGCAACTTTAACACCGATTGCTCCCAGACCGATGATACCGAGCTTTTTACCTGCAATTTCAGTACCGGCAAAATTCTTCTTTTCTTTTTCAGCTGTCTTTGCGATGTTTTCGTCGTCTTTCGCACCTTTTACCCAGTCAATACCGCCAACAATATCACGGCTGGCGAGTAACATACCTGCAAGAACGAGTTCCTTTACACCATTTGCATTTGCACCAGGTGTATTGAATACAACTACACCTTCATTAGCACATTTATCAAGTGGGATATTATTTACTCCGGCACCGGCTCTGGCAACTGCTAATAAGCTTTTTGGAAGGTCCATATCATGCATCGCTGCACTACGAACTAAAATACCTTCTGCTTCGTTTACATCTTCTGTCTTGGCATAATTTGCGCCAAAGTTATCAAGTCCAATCTGAGCAATTGGATTTAAGCAATAATATTTAAACATTGATTTATCTCCTTACAACTTCTTATAAGTTTTCAGCTTCGAATTTCTTCATAAATTCAACTAAAGCCTTAACACCTTCGATTGGCATAGCATTGTAAATACTTGCTCTCATACCGCCAACGCTTCTGTGTCCCTTTAAGTTTTCAAAACCTGCTTCTTTTGCTTCTTTTACAAACTTAGCATCAAGATCAGCATCGCCTGTTACGAAAGGAACATTCATTAATGATCTGTCTTCTTTTACAACAGTACCTTTAAAGAGCTTGCTTTCATCAAGGAAATCATAAAGAATCTTAGCTTTTTCTTCATTGAGCTTCTTCATAGCTTCAAGTCCGCCCATCTTCTTGAGCCACTTGAATACTTTACCACAAATATAGATGGTATAGCATGGAGGTGTATTGTAAAGAGAATCATTATCTGCCTGAGTTTTCCACTTGAGCATTGTAGGTGTTCCAGGTAAGCATTCTTCAGGAATTAAATCCTCACGAATGATAGCGATAACACAACCTGCAGGACCAACATTCTTCTGAACTCCGCCGTAGATAACACCATATTTTGTTACATCTACAGGCTCTGATAAGAAGCATGAAGATACGTCAGATACTAAGATTTTACCCTTTGTATTTGGTAATGTTTTATATTTTGTACCATAAATTGTGTTGTTTTCACAGATATATACATAATCCATATCATCTGTAATAGGAAGATCTGAACAATCAGGAATATATGAGAAAGTCTTGTCTGCTGAAGAAGCAAGTTCTACTGCTTCACCATAGATTTTAGCTTCCTGGTAAGCTTTTTTAGCCCACTGACCGGTAATGATATAACCGGCTTTTTTATTCTTCATCATGTTCATAGGAACTTCAGCGAAAAACTGAGATGCTCCACCCTGTAAGAATAATACTTTATAATTATCAGGAATATTCATAAGATCTCTAAGATCCTGCTCAGCCTCTTTGATGATAGTATCATAAACTTTCGAACGATGACTCATTTCCATTACGGACTGTCCCGATCCCTTATAATCCATCATTTCTGCTGCAGCTTCTTTAAGAACTTCTTCAGGTAAAACTGCCGGACCTGCTGAAAAGTTATACACTCTAGACACTTTTCCATTCCTCCTGTTTTATGTATTTTTTATATATTGGATACATTTACTGTATCAGTTTACTACACTAAATCATTATATTACGCTTAAATTTATATTTCGTCAATAGAACAATAACACCGGAGTACCAACTTCTACCATATCATATAGCTTGGATACCACATCAATCGGTGTATTGATACAGCCGTGAGAACCATTTGTTTTATAAATCGTTCCGCCGTATTTTCCTCTCCAGTTTGAATCATGAATACCCACGCCTTTATATACCGGCATCCAATAGTTTACAAAGGAAGCATAACCTTCTCCTCTAAGGGTTCGATTTCTCTGCTTCATATAAACAAATGCCACTTTCTGAGGGGTTCCTCTGTTAAGACTGGTATTACCGGTTACAACCGGAGTATCAATTACTCTTCGACCGTCCACATAGTAATACATCATCTGATTACTCATATCTACTTCGATATATGTATCACCGATATCATCAAGACCTGTAAGGCCCGAAAAAGTGGTTTGTCTGAAATCCGGAGTACGATTCATTTCGCGTCCGTTTCCGAGCGCTCCCATCAAAAATTCATACTCTTTTTTGTCATCAATTTTTGTACCGTAGGTTCCGGAATCAATAGTTACTAAATCTCCTCTGGTAGCTTTAAAGGTACGAGGCTTGCTGATGGTATTGTACATATCACAAATTTCTTCAGTTAATTCCTTAACCTTCTTTTCATCCAGATAAACCTTGCCGTTATCATCAAATAACAGCTCTCCGTCCTCATCTACAGCAATCAGCTCACTAATTCTTGCTGCTGAAATATCTTTTTTCGTATTACCGCATTCATAATGAATGACAGTATCCATATATCTTGATAAATCTTTCCAAAGAGCCAGTGCATCCTCCATGTCTTTGGTATGTTCTGCCTTTACATAGCAGTCAGCTTTTACCAAATCCACTTCAAATTCGCGTTCATCAATCGCAGACTGAATCGCATTTACTGCTTTATCATGACTCAAAAGCGCAGTTGTCTCGTCCAGTAAATAATAGCCCTTTAATCGATCCTTTAAAACCTCTACTCGTTTTCCTTTCGGATCAGAATTATCCTTGAGATAATCCAGAGAATCCAAATAGGTGTCTAAAGCTGCTGCTTCATAACTATATACAGGCTCTACTGTTTTATCCTTCGAAAGTTTTTCACTCGAATCGAAAAACCATTTCACGAAAGCAAGTACACTCTGTTCATCTTTGATTTTTTGAACTTCTGCCTTGTAATCAATCTTGTAACCGATTTTATCTAAAGAAAAAGTATGTTTTGTCCCTTCTTTATCCACAATAAGCATTTCCGGCATTTCCTGAGAAGCCGAAAGCTTTTCACATACCTCATCTACGGTCAAATCGGTCGCATAAACATTATTAATTACCAGTCCCGGCATAAATACATCTTTGTACTGATTTGAAATCACCAAATAACTACCGCCAGCAACAAGTAAAGGAAGAATGATTAACACAGACAGGATAATAATCACTGCTTTTTTCAAGATGTCACCCTTGTCCTTTGTACATCAATTTATCATTTGTTGTCAGAAATCAATTATTTTTCTTCTAAATCCTTTGCATCAAATACTTCTGCAATCGGTTTACCAGCCGGTACCATTGGGAATACCTTGTCATCCGGGTCGATTACACATTCGATTAATGCAGGAACTTTCTTCATCATAGCCTGCTTTACTGCATCAAATACTTCTTCTTTCTTGGTTACACGATATGCATCACAGCCAAGACCCTGAGCTACCTTGCAATAATCCACTTTATCATTTAATACAGTCTGTGAATAACGATGATCATAGAATAAAGTCTGCCACTGACGAACCATACCCAGTACAGAGTTATTGATAACCACCTGAATAATCGGAATGTTATATCTGCTCGCTGTTGCCAGTTCATTCATATTCATTCGGAAACATCCGTCACCTGCAATATTCACACATACCTTATCCGGATTTCCTACTTGAGCACCAATACAAGCACCAAGTCCGTATCCCATGGTTCCGAGACCACCGGAGCTTAAAAAGGTACGTGGCTGAGTATAATGATAATACTGAGCAGCCCACATCTGATGCTGTCCTACATCTGTAGAAATAATAGCCTGACCTTCGGTTGCTTTATCAATCTGTTCAATCACATAAGGGCAGGTAAGAACATCCTGATTATATTCAAGCGGATAGGTCTCTTTGAAATATTTGATTCTTTCCTTCCACTCTTTGTTATCCTTTTGTTCAATCTTTGCATTTAATTCAGCTAAAATATCCTTCAGATCACCAATAACTGAAGCATCTGTACGAATATTTTTGTTAACTTCTGCAGCATCAATATCAAGGTGAACAATCTTTGCATTGCTGGCAAATGTGCTCGGATTACCGATAACACGGTCAGAGAATCTCGCACCCAGTGCAATCAATAAATCACATTCAGACACGCCGAGGTTTGATGTCTTTGTACCATGCATACCAATCATACCGGTATACATTTCATCATAGCCGTTAAATGCACCTTTACCCATTAAAGTATCGCATACAGGACAGTCAAGTTTTTTAGCAAACTCAGCAACCTGAGCGCTGGCTCCTGATAAAATAGCTCCGCCGCCCAAATAAATATAAGGCTTTTTGCTATCTTTAATCAGTTCAACAACTTTATCAATATCTTCCTGAGAATACTTATTGATATATTCAGGAGCCTTTGCTTCCTGGAATGTATATTCACATGAATTAGCAGTTACATCCTTTGTAATATCCACAAGTACAGGGCCAGGTCTTCCGCTCTTTGCAATAAAGAATGCTTTACGGATTGTATCTGCCAGGTCATTGATATCTTTTACAATATAACCATGTTTGGTAATCGGCATGGTAACACCTGCAATATCAACCTCCTGGAAAGAATCCTTTCCAAGTGCCGGAAGATTTACGTTTGCTGTAATAGCAACCATAGGAATACTGTCCATATATGCTGTTGCAATACCGGTAACCAGGTTTGTTGCACCCGGTCCGCTGGTTGCCATACATACACCAACCTTACCGGTTGATCTGGCATATCCGTCTGCCGCATGAGCAGCTCCCTGTTCATGGGATGTTAAGATATGTTTAATTTCATCAGAATGCTTATATAATTCATCATAAATATTTAAAATGGTTCCTCCCGGATAACCAAAAACAGTATCAACGCCCTGTTCCTTTAAACATTCAATCACGATTTGTGAACCTGTTAATAACATGATCTGTCCTCCTTGAAAGTCAAATTACATTTTCTTTGGATTTTCTAAAATAGCACCACGGTTTCCGCTGGTTACCATTTCACGATATCTTGCAAGGTATCCTGTATTTACCTTTGGTTCTACAGGTTTCCATTCTGCTTTTCTCTTTGCCATTTCTTCATCAGAAACACATACATTAAGTGTAGTGTTAGGGATATCAATCTGAATAATATCGCCTTCTTTTACGAGAGCAATTGGTCCTCCGACAGCTGCTTCAGGAGATACATGTCCGATAGAAGCTCCTCTGGAAGCTCCTGAGAAACGACCGTCCGTAATCAGAGCTACGCTACTTCCTAATCCCATTCCGGCAATTGCTGAAGTAGGATTTAACATTTCTCTCATACCAGGTCCGCCCTTTGGTCCTTCATAACGAATAACCACTACATCACCGGCAACAATCTTTCCGCTCTTGATTGCATCAATTGCATCTTCTTCACATTCAAATACTCTGGCAGGTCCTTCGTGTACCATCATTTCTTCAACGACTGCAGAACGCTTAACAACGCTTCCGTCAGGAGCTAAGTTACCCTTGAGTACTGCAAGACCACCAGTCTGGCTATATGGATTAGATAAAGGACGAATTACGTTTTCATCTAAATTCTTTACATTCTTGATATTTTCTCCGATTGTCTTTCCTGTTACAGTCATACAATCTGTGTTAATAAGGCCAAGCTCTGTCAGCTGATTCATAACTGCATAGACACCGCCTGCTTCATTTAAATCTTCCATGTAAGTAGGACCTGCAGGAGCAAGATGACAAAGGTTTGGAGTCTTTGCACTGACTTCATTTGCTAAAGCAATATCAAAATCAAATCCGATTTCATGAGCGATAGCCGGTAAATGAAGCATACTGTTTGTAGAACATCCCAGTGCCATATCAACAGTGAGTGCATTCATAATTGCTTCTTTTGTCATGATATCTCTTGGTCTGATATTTTTCTTTAAAAGTTCCATAACTGCCATACCTGCATGTTTTGCCAAACGAATACGATCTGAATATACAGCCGGAATAGTTCCGTTACCCTTAAGTCCCATACCCAGGGCTTCTGTTAAACAGTTCATAGAGTTTGCTGTATACATACCGGAACATGATCCGCAGGTTGGGCAAACCTTTTCTTCAAATTCTCTAACTTCTTCTTCTGTCATAGTTCCTGCAGCATGTGAACCAACTGCTTCGAACATAGAAGAAAGACTTCTCTTCTGTCCTTTTACGTGACCAGCAAGCATTGGTCCGCCTGATACAAATACAGTAGGAACATTAACTCTGGCTGCAGCCATTAAAAGACCAGGAACGTTTTTATCACAGTTTGGAACACATACCAGTGCATCAAACTGATGAGCTGTTGCCATACATTCTGTCGAATCTGCAATCAAATCTCTGGTAACCAAAGAATATTTCATTCCTACATGTCCCATTGCAATACCGTCACAAACAGCAATTGCAGGAAATACAACCGGAACACCACCGGCTTCGGCTACACCTAATTTTACAGCTTCTACAATTTTATCCAGATTCATATGACCAGGTACGATTTCATTATAAGAACTTACAATACCTACCAATGGTTTTGACATTTCTTCACTTGTAAATCCAAGTGCGTTAAACAAAGAACGATGTGGTGCCTGGCTCATGCCAACTTTTACATTATCACTTTTCATAGTTTTTCTCCTTTAATCATTATGCAATATATTCGCAAATTAAGTCGCCCATCTTTGAGGTTCCTACCTGAGTTACCTTTGCCTTACCTTCTTCATCCTGAGGCATGATATCGATGGTACGATAGTTGTTTTCAAGTACTTTCTTTACAGCCTGTTCAATCGCATCAGCTTCTTTATCCAAATCAAATGTATAACGAAGCATCATAGCTGCACTTAAAATAGTAGCAATCGGATTTGCAATTCCTTTTCCTGCGATGTCAGGAGCAGATCCGCCGCTTGGCTCATATAAACCGAATTTTGTATCATTCAAGCTGGCAGAAGCTAACATTCCGATTGAACCGGTTACCATGCTGGCTTCATCAGAAAGAATATCTCCAAACATATTTTCTGTAAGGATAACATCAAACTGAGCCGGATCTTTTACCAGCTGCATTGCACAGTTATCTACCAACATATGCTCTAAAGTCACCTCAGGATAATCCTTGGCTACTTCTTCAACAACCTTTCTCCAAAGTCTGGAAGAATCTAATACATTTGCCTTATCAACACTGGTAACTTTTTTTCTTCTCTTCATTGCAATATCAAAACCTTTGATTGCAATTCTTCTGATTTCATTTTCTGTATAAGTTAATGTATCAATAGCTTTGAGCTGACCATCTTCTTCTACAGTCTTTCTTTCACCAAAGTAAAGACCACCTGTAAGCTCACGCATAATCATCATATCAAATCCGCGTTCACTGATTTCAGTCTTTAACGGACAAGCTGCAGCGAGTTCTTCATAAAGGACTGCCGGACGAAGATTTGCAAACAGATTAAGTGCCTTACGAATCTTTAATAAACCTGCTTCCGGACGAAGACTTGGCTCTAATTTATACCATGGAGAAGTCTGTGTATTTCCTCCGATAGAACCCATAAGAACGGCATCTGCCTTCTTGGCAGTTTCAATCGCTTCATCTGTTAACGGAACGCCATGTACATCAATACTGGCACCGCCCATTAAAATATCTTCAAATTTCATATTGTGGTTATATTTTTCAGCCACAAAATTTAAAACCTTTTTTGCTTCATTTACAACCTCGGGACCAATTCCGTCTCCGGGAATGCATACAATATTTAAATCCATTTTCTGCCTCCTTTAATTGTCTCAAATCATTGTCTACAGAGTATGAGACGCTAACTATAAGTTTACATGAAAGATGCTTAAATATCAACAATTTTCATATCAAAATGCTTTTCTATAACAAATACGAATATCGAATATGATTACGAGTTATTTTGCATCTCTAATTGAGCGGACAAATAGGTAATAAACTGCTGTGCACAACGTCCGGAAATGCCTCCGTGACTAAGCTCCCACTTATTTGCTTCCAGATGAAGGTCTTTTTCGTCCATTTCAATTCCGTTTTTACGCGCCAGCTCATCCACAATATGGAAAAATTCCTTTTGATTTGGTTTAGAAAAGCTGATTGTAACGCCAAAACGATGTACCAAAGACAGTTTTTCTTCCATGGTATCTGACTTATGCATACCATTGTCTACTTCCATATCATTTCTGTCTGACCAGCTTTCCTTGATCAGGTGTCTTCTGTTTGAAGTCGCATAAATCAAAATATTTTCAGGCTTTGTTTCCACACCGCCTTCAATCACTGCCTTCAAAAATTTATATTCAATTTCAAAATCCTCAAAAGACAAATCATCCATATATATGATAAATTTATAATTTCGATTTTTAATCATGGAAATAATCGTTGATAAATCCTTGAACTGATGCTTGTAGATTTCAATCATACGAAGCCCCTGATCGTAATACTGGTTGATAATCGCCTTGATACTGGTAGATTTACCGGTTCCGCTGTCACCAAACAAAAGCACATTATTGGCTTTTTTACCCTGTACAAAGGCTTCTGTATTATCAATCAGTTTTTTCTTTTGAATTTCATAACCAACCAGGTCATCGAGCATAACCTTATCTAAATTGTTAATCGGATAAATCTTGACCTCTTCTCCGTGATTGTGGTCTGCGATACGAAATGCCTTGTTCAGGCCAAACATTCCTACACCAAAATCCTTGTAAAAGTTGGTTACATGTTCAAAGAATTCTTCAACATTTTGTGCATCACTGAGTTTTTTACTTAACGCCTGTACCTTTTCGCTGACATTTTTGTTGTACATAAGGTCTTTTTTGGCAATGGCTTGATAATTTGTCAATATAGTAAAGCAATTGATTCCCAGTTCCTTTTCAATATGACTGAAATCATAATGAAACAGCTTTTGAAATACTGCAAAATCATTTTTTGCGAACTCATTTACAGAGCCCTGGTTAGAACCTACCTTTTCGCTGGTCAAACTGAAAGGATTTTCATTTGTTATTAATAAAAAGGTCAGATAATTCTGCCAAAGGTTCTGATCAAAACCATAATCGGTTGCAACCACTAATAAACGCTTTAACTGTGTATATACATCGCTCGTTAAGGCAGCCTTGTCAAAGCCTTCATCTAACGCACGAAAAATTTCTGCAAAATGAGATAAGATAGTATCCTCATCCGGTCTGTAAAAAATAAGTTTCGCAATTTCTTTATACATCTTTCTTCCTTCCTTCTTTCTATTACTTTTCGTATATATCTAAATAGACAAAAAGGTGAGACATAATTTGTCTCACCGATTGTACTCTTTCTTATTCAGCTTCCGGTTTTTCAACCTGTGCAATTGCTGTTTTATTCATTGGGATACGGCAGTTTTTATTGTTACCAAATTCAACAATTACCATATTGTTTTCATCATCAATATCAATTACCATTCCGTAAAATCCGCTGGTTGTTAAAATGCAATCACCAATTGCCAACTGTGAAAGCATAGAATCTACTCTTTTCTGTTCCTTTTTCTGTGGTTTTACCATCATGAAATAAATGAATACACCAAAGAAAATAACATACAATACTAAAACAATGCCGGACATTCCGGTTGCCTGTGCTTCTGCGCTTAATAAAATCTGATTCATAATATCCTCCTTATTTGACTCGACTTCTATAAATCGAGATATACTGTCAAATGACTCATACAAAGAACATAATACACAAATTATGCAAATCTTTCAAGCCTAAAGTCGATTAAAATTCACCGCCTTGACTGAGTGAGTCAAGAATCTCTTTTTTATAAGAATGAAATCTGCCTTCGTCTAATGCATTTCTGATTTCTTCCATTAAGTGATTGTAGAAATACAAATTATGCAAAACACAAAGTCTCATGCCCAGCATTTCCTTGGCTTTTAATAAATGACGAATATAAGCTCTCGAATAACGCTGACATGCAGGGCATCCGCAGCCCTCTTCAATCGGTCTTTGATCCAGTTCATGCTTGGCATTAAAGAGATTAATTTTTCCGTAATGTGTATATACATGACCATGACGACCGTTACGAGACGGATATACACAGTCAAAGAAATCGACGCCTCTGTCAACTGCTTCTACAATATTAGCCGGAGTACCGACTCCCATCAGGTAGGTTGGTTTATGACGAGGTAAATGTTCCACAGTTACATCCAGTACATGATACATTTCCTCATGGGATTCACCTACAGCCAGGCCTCCCAAAGCATATCCGTTTAGTTCAAATTCGCTGATACGTTTTGCATGCTCAATTCGAATTTCATCATAAACCGCACCCTGGTTAATACCAAAGAGCCACTGATTTTTATTGATTGTAGTTTCCAGACTGTTCAGACGATTCATTTCATCCTTACATCTTTGAAGCCATCTGGTGGTTCGGTCAACCGAATCCTTTACATATTTATATTCAGCCTTACTTGGCGGGCATTCATCAAAAGCCATCGCAATGGTAGAAGCTAAATTGCTTTGAATTTGCATACTCTGTTCCGGTCCCATGAAAATTTTACGGCCATCTACATGCGAATTAAAGTATACTCCCTCTTCTTTGATTTTACGAAGTCCTGCCAGAGAGAAAACCTGGAAACCGCCCGAATCAGTCAGAATAGGTTTGTCCCAGTTCATAAACTGATGAAGTCCGCCCAATTTATGTACGATTTCATCTCCCGGTCTGACATGTAAATGATAGGTATTGGAAAGCTGAATCTGTGTACCAATCTGGTTTAAATCTTCGGTACCGACTGCACCTTTAATCGCTGCAATGGTTCCTACATTCATAAATACCGGTGTCTGAACAGTACCGTGTACCGTAGTCACCTCAGCTCTCTTTGCTCTTCCTTCTTCTTTTAAAATCTTATACATCGACAGAATCTCCTTTTGATTCTTTGTAAAACAATTGTGTCTGCTATTTTGTTCCTTCTGAAAGCATCTGTACAAATTCTTCTAATGTTAAATCATTTTGATACATATATTCTGCACAGATGGAACCGACATAACGAAAATGCCATGGTTCATATTCAATTCCGGTGATATCTTCTTTCCCTTTGGGATATCGTAAAATAAAACCATATTTATAAGAGTTTTCCTGAAGCCATTTCCCGGTTTGGGTATCTGCAAAGCCCTCCTCCAGCATGGAATAATCTTTTGAGATTAAATCAAAGGCTAGGCCCAACTGATGCTCTGAGGCTCCCGGCAAGGTGACTGCCTGGGCTGTATTTTTATAAGCATTCAGAAAAGTATCTCCTTTTTTCATATACTGCGTCACTTTTTTTGAAAACAACTGAGTTTGTCTGCCTTCATTACGATACGGCGAACGAACCATCAGTGAAATATTTTCTTTTTCAGCAGCATTTAGCATTTCATTCATTTTATAAACAATTCTTTTATCGCATCTCATTCCATTATTAAGTTTTCCCAGAGAAAATTCATAGTCCTGCGGAATCGGATGCTGCTTGTTTACTAAAATCAAAAACCAATCCTGTTTATGAAACTTATTGGTCACATCCGCTGTGTCAAGAGCCAGACAATCATATCGAAAAATCATGCTCCATATTCCCAAGATGAATAAAATGGAAATGAATCGGCGAAATACAGAATTCATCTTTCTGTTTTTCTTCATCATTTGTACCATAAGCTTTCCTAAAAATCACAATCTAGCTTATCATAACATAAGGATTTTGCCTTTGCAAACAAAAGACTTGTATGATAACATAGGAAAGAAAATATACGAATCTATATATTAGGAGGAACCAAAATGGCCGGATCTATTTTCGGAAAACATTTTACAATACAGACATTTGGTGAATCACACGGCGAAGGTATCGGTGTGGTTGTAGACGGATGTCCTGCAGGACTCGAATTATCCCATGAGGATATTCAGTTCTATTTAAACAGAAGAAAACCTGGACAAAGCAAATTCGCAACTCCCCGAAAGGAAGCGGATGAGGTAGAAATCCTCTCCGGTGTATTTGAAGGTAAAACAACCGGTACTCCGATTGCGATGCTGGTCAGAAATACTTCACAGCGTTCTAAAGACTATTCGGAGATCGCATCCTACTATCGCCCGGGTCATGCGGATTTTACATTTGATGAAAAATATGGTTTCAGAGATTACAGAGGCGGAGGACGTTCTTCCGGTCGTGAAACCATCGGTCGTGTTGCCGGCGGTGCTATTGCCATGAAGCTCTTATCAGAACTCGGAATCAGTGTATGTGCTTATACCAAGTCCATTGGGCCTGTTTCCATTGATTACAACAATTTTTCTGTAGAAAGTATTTTATCTACTCCTACTTCTATGCCGGATGAAAAGGCATCAAAAGAAGCAGAAAGCTATTTGGAAAAATGTATGGAAGAATACAATTCTGCCGGAGGCGTTGTGGAATGTCGTGTGAACGGTGTTATGCCTGGTCTTGGCGAACCTGTTTTTGATAAATTGGATGCAAATCTTGGCAAAGCAATTATGTCCATCGGTAGTGTTAAAGCCTTTGAAATCGGTGACGGAACTTTAGTTTCTGCTAAAACCGGTGCTGAAAATAATGATTCCTTTGTTATGAAGGATGGCAAGGTTACCAAAGAAACCAATCACAGCGGCGGTATTTTAGGCGGTATCAGCGACGGAAGTGAAATCGTACTTCGAGCACATATCAAGCCTACCCCATCTATTTTCAGCAAACAAAATACCGTAAATAAATACGGTGAAAATATAGAAATTCAAATTAAAGGGCGTCATGATCCGGTTATCGTTCCGAGAGCTGTTGTAGTGGTAGAAGCCATGACTGCAGTTACCATTTTAGATGCCATGATGGACAATGCGACATCAAAGCTTGATAATCTGAAAAAAATTTATAGTTAAAAAAAGAAAAAGAAATTAAAAAAGAAGAAATCCTTTGATTTCTTCTTTTTTAATAACTATCTTCTGTTCTTTTCACGCTTTGCTTTCATATCATCCTTTAAATCAAAGGAAACAAAATCCACGACTTCCCCGGTAAGCGGATCATATACAAAGTAATTCACGCCTTCATAATCGAGCGAATAATTATTATCTCCAAACCACAAACCGGTTCTGCGTTCTTCTGAATTAATATCATAGCTTAATCGCATCGTTTCTCCGTTTATCTGTGTTGAAACATCAAAGCTTTCCATATCACTTTGCGAAAGTAAAACATCCTGATTATACAAAATACTGCTTTCGCATTTCCCATCTTCTCCGAGCACGCATTTAAAAATATACAAACCGGTATTTTGTGATAACTCATAACCCGGATAAGCACTTTCATAGGATTCCTTTAATAGCTGCTCATATTCTGTCAAATCATCACAGCTTATCAGCTGAAGACGTCTTTTTTTATGTTCAAAATAAAGGCCGTCACTTTTCCAGTTTTCAAAGGCCGGATTCGATCTTTTATCCTCTGTTTGATAATGCTCACACAAATAATTGCCTAAATAGTCTGTTACCTTTTCAGCCTGAAACAGATTGATATGAGCCTCACCGTCCAATATGGTATTCATATTTAAAAACGGAATATTATTTTCCTTGGCAAAATCTGCCACGCTCAAATAATATTTTTGACGATCCGCATTTCCGTTTGGTGTTTTTATAAGTAATAGATCAACACCCTCTGAAGCAGTCAATTCCACAATCTTTTCCAGCCATTCTAAAGACATTGCTTCAATCGGCTGCTTTTCTGATTGGTTCACTACCTCTTCGTTTGCGACGTCCAAATATTCTTTTCGTACTATAAAAGGAGAATATCCTTTATACGGATTGTTTTTATGATAAAAGCTATTCCTTATTTTGGCTTCATCCAAAGCGTCCCATGTACTGTGATATTTAATCAGTTCCATATAAAAAGAGGTTCGAAGCTCCTTTGGAACACTGGCATGAATGGCTTTTAATTTATTGATACTAAAAGGCAAATCATCGAGATTGATATGATTTACGCCTTCCTGTTCATATTCTTTTCCGTATACAGTAAACACATCCAGTATAATCGCCTTTGGCTTTTGATATTTCAGAGCTTCCTTGATGTAATAATAGGAAATCCATAAAGGTTGTTCATTTGCGCAAAAATCATAAGAAGTAATACCAAAATCTCGAAATAAAACATTTGGTGATATATCTGCATAAAGCTGACTGCTTCCTACAAACACAAAATCCAGACTATCTTTGGGCTCTGCATAAAAGCCTTTAACTTTTGAAGTAACATCATATTCAAGCTCTACTCTTTTATCCTTTAGTACTTCCGTCGAAACAATAAAAATTCCCAGAAATAAAAGTGCAAAGACCAGCATACGAATCACAATTTTCTTTTTCGTCATATTGCATTCCTTTTAATATATTAAAATCCACCATAAATAAACTGCGCGCTGTCATATCCAGGTCCATAAATACCAAAAATCAAAATGGTGAATACCAGTGCTAATACAATCATATATCGAAACAGAACAGATTGTTTATATATCGTGTCACGAATAACCATTTTATTTTGCAACATACTGACTACCCACAAAATAATAAGTGAAATCACTAAAATTCCGACATTCTTGGAATTAAGTCCGAGCATATACAAAGAACCATCCCACAAGATCCATGGATTAAAGGTAGTAAACATACTTTTTATCATATTGACTCCCTGAGTCACACTACTGCTTCTAAAGAAAATCCAGGCAAGCATTACCAAAAAGAAGGTAAAAAGCTGTTTATAGAGCCTATGAGAAAAGACATCAGATTCTATTTTAAGCATATCCTTTATTTTGTTTCGAATCGGAGTGAATACTTCTCCTATAATCTGATACAGGCCATGAAGCATGCCCCATACCAAAAATGTATTGCCGATTCCATGCCATATTCCGGATACGATAAATACAACCATAATATTGATGTATTTACGAATCGTACCTTTACGATTTCCTCCCAGAGGAATGTAAATATAATCACGAAGCCAGCCGCTAAGTGACATATGCCATCTTCTCCAAAAATCTTTGACGGAATCTGCAAAATAAGGATGATGGAAGTTGTCCTCTATCGTAATATCAAACATCCCGGAAATACCCTTTGCAATACATACGCAGCCGTTAAAATCCGTATATAACTGAAGCGAATACAAAATACCGGCAATCAGCATATATGCCCCCGGATAACTTTGATATTCACCGAATAGTCTGTTTACCATGATGGCTGCTCTGTCTGCAATCACCATCTTTTGAAAATATCCCCAAAGCATCAGTTCAAATCCATACACAAATTTCTGATAATCAAAGATATGTTCTTTGAATAAATCCTGAGATAACAATTCATATCTTGGAATCGGTCCCTGAAGAATATGCGGGAAGTAAGTTATAAATAATAAATACTTAAAAAAGTTAGTCTCTGCTTCTATTTTCCCTCTATATACATCTGCTAAATAAGCGATCATCTGCAGGGAATAAAAAGAAATACCGATTGGCAGCAAAATGGACAAACGGGACAGATGAAGTTTTCCTGCCAAAGCCGGAGCTGTGGCTGCTGTTTTTAAACTCAGCAAAATACCAGCCAGCATCAGAATGGATAAAATCAAATATACTTTACTCTGCTTTTTCTCGCCCTTTTTATGTGTACCTTGAATCATCCGGGCTCCTAAATACGAAACCATGACACTGACCATCATCATGCAAAAGCCGATACGAGATCCGTATAAATAAAACAGCATACTCAAAAGAAGCAGTGAAATCCACTGCCTCTTTTTGGGTATGCTATAAAAAATAATCAGTCCTAATGCTAAAAAAACTAAAAATGTAACTGATAAAAAATCCATGTCACAGATATCCTTTATTACATAGCCTCGTAAGTCTCACGAATTGCCTTAATGAAGTTCTCGCTATTTAATACTGTAACATCTTTTAATGAAGTAATCAATGCCAAATCCTTGGTCATCTTTCCGTCTTCGATTGTCTTAAGTGTAGCTTTTTCAAGCTTGTCAGCAAATGCCATAAGCTCGTTGTTTCCATCCATTTCGCCGCGCTTTCTTAATGCTCCTGTCCAAGCGAAAATAGTAGCTACAGAGTTTGTAGATGTTTCTTCTCCCTTAAGGTGTTTGTAATAATGTCTCTGAACAGTTCCGTGCGCTGCTTCATATTCATAAACACCACTCGGAGAAACCAGTACAGATGTCATCATAGCAAGTGAGCCAAATGCTGAAGAAACCATATCTGACATAACATCACCATCATAGTTCTTACATGCCCAGATAAATCCACCCTTTGCCTTCATAACACGTGCTACTGCATCATCGATTAATGTATAGAAATATTCAATTCCTGCTTCGTCAAATTTAGCCTTGTATTCCTGATCAAAGATTTCCTGGAAGATATCCTTGAAGTTATGGTCGTACTTCTTTGAAATAGTATCTTTGGTAGCAAACCATAAATCCTGTTTTGTATCTAATGCATAGTTGAAACATGCTTTTGCAAAGCTGGCAATTGACTTATCTGTATTGTGGATACCCTGGATAATTCCGCTTCCTGTAAAGTCATGAATGGTTTCACGAATCACAGTTCCGTCTTCACCTGTAAATACGAGTTCTGCCTTACCGGCACCAGGAACTTTAATTTCTGTGTTTTTATATACATCACCATAAGCATGTCTGGCTAATGTAATTGGTTTTTCCCAGTTCTTTACACATGGTTCAATACCCTTAACTACGATTGGTGCACGGAATACTGTACCATCAAGAGCAGCACGAATGGTTCCGTTTGGACTCTTCCACATCTGCTTTAAGTTGTATTCTGTCATACGAGCAGCATTTGGAGTAATGGTTGCACATTTAACTGCAACTCCATATTTTTTAGTTGCCTCTGCAGAATCAATCGTAACCTGATCATCTGTTTCATTACGATATTCAAGTCCTAAATCATAGTATTCTGTTTTTAAGTCAATATATGGGATTAATAACTCGTCCTTGATCATCTTCCAAAGGATTCGAGTCATTTCATCTCCGTCCATTTCTACTAATGGTGTTGTCATTTGAATTTTAGCCATAGTGTTTCATTCCTTTCTTTTCTCATATATATTCTTTGTCTCGATTGTTTACAATCAAGGCTATTCACAGTTTTATATTGTCTATTAACTACTCCTCAGCTAATAAACCATTTTTAACAATATTGTCATAGGCATTAACCATATGTAAATTTGCTAATTTTTCAGCTCTTTCGCCGTCTCTTGCTTTGATTGCTTCCATGATATCCTTATGCTCATGATTCGATGCTTTTCCACGGTTTTCAGTGGATAATGTGGTTTTACGAACACGATAAACATATTCATGAAAATCCTTTAATAAATGCTCGAGCATTTTGCTGTCACAGGATTCATATAAAATCTCATGAAAACGATTATCAAGCTGTGCCATCTGTTCATAATGGCCCTTCTTTTCATGGAATTCTGAAAGATAGACATTTTCTTCCATTTCATCCATTAATTCCGGAGTAATATTTTGTGTAGCAAGCTTTGCACAAAGGCCCTCTAAAAGAGAACGAATCATATAAATATCCTTGACATCCTTTGCTGTAATACCTGTTACATAAACACCTTTATTCGGTACCATTTTTAATAGGCCTTCGAGTTCTAATTGTCTGAAGGCTTCTCTGACCGGAGTTCTGGAAACTCCCAGTTCAGCACCAATGGCAGCTTCTTTTAATTCTTCATTTTGTTTATATTTTCCGCTCAATATATCTTCTCGTATTTTATTAAAAACACGACCGCGAAGAGAATATTTATCGGAAACTTCTTCCTTTAAATTATAATCTGACATAATAAATTCACTTTACACTATTGATTACTTCAGGTTCATAGCTTCCTTGTAGTTGATATTAAGCTTTTTGCAGCCACGTTTAATTTCAGAAATTAATTCGTTATCTGTTAATACAGTCACACGACCATTTTCGTATTCTGCATCAACCCATGCTTTGATTTCTTTTACCAAATCATCGCTCTTCTTCAGCTGTTTATCCTTTGGAAGTTTGAAATAGCTGTTAATCCAATGTGCAATACCTGCCAAACCGGAAGTATTACTTACCGCACAAAGAACAGGTCTGTTCAGGAATTTTTCTGTATCAAAAATGTTGTAAATTTCTTCATTCTTTAATAATCCGTCTGCATGAATACCGGCTCTGGTTACATTAAAGTTCTTTCCTACAAATGGTGTACGAGGCGGAATCTTATAGCCGATTTCCTTTTCATAATACTCGGCAAGCTCTGTAATCACCGTAGTATCCATACCATTTAAATCCCCGCGAAGCTGGGCATATTCAAATACCATGGCTTCAAGAGGTGTATTACCGGTACGTTCACCAATACCAAATAATGAAGTATTGATACCGGAACATCCGTAAATCCAAGCTGTGGTTGAATTGGATACTGCTTTATAGAAGTCATTGTGTCCATGCCATTCAATGAGTTCAGAAGGAACACCTGCATTGGTATGAATCGCATAAATAATACCCTGAACACTACGAGGAATAACCGCACCCGGGAAGTTAACTCCGTATCCCATGGTATCGCAGGCACGTACCTTAATCGGAATCTTGTACTCATCCATTAACTTCATCAGTTCACGACAGAACGGAACCACATATCCATAGATATCTGCTCTGGTAATATCCTCTAAATGACAACGTACGGAAATACCTTCCTCCAAACAGTCACGAACTACACTTAAATAATGCTCCATAGCCTGTCTTCTGGTCATTTTCAGTTTCAGGAAAATATGATAATCGGAACAGCTGACCAAAATACCTGTTTCAGGCATACCAATCTCTTTAACGAGTTTAAAGTCTTCCTTGCTGGCACGAATCCAACTGGTAACCTCAGGAAATTTATAGCCTCTTTCCATACATTTATAAACTGCATCACGATCCTTTTTACTATATAAAAAGAACTCACTGGCACGAATCATACCATTTGGACCACCCAGCTTATGCAAGTAATCAAATATGGTTACGATCTGTTCTGTTGAATATGGTGCTCTGGACTGCTGACCATCACGGAAAGTAGTATCTGTAATCCAAATATCCTTGGGCATATCGTGAGGTACAATTCTGTCATTAAACGGAATCTTTGGAATTTCGGAATACGGAAACATATTTCTGAATACATTAGGCTTCTCAACATCGTCGAGAATATACATATGCTCCTCAATCTCCAATAAATTCTTTTTTTCATTCATCATGACAGGTCTGTTTTGAAATTTGCTGTCCATTATTATTATGCCTCCTTTAATTCAATTACGCTTGTATTATTGTATACAATTATCCAAGATAAGTCAATATTTATAGAATATGTGACTCTCATTTAGTAAATTAGTTTAACTGCATTAAATAAAAACATCCGTTAGCACGCTAACGGATGTTTTCTTGGGGAGAACACAAAAAGTTATTTAATTATAACTATAGTCAATAAAATCCTAAGATTTCATTATTTCCTTTTTTGCTTACGACTTATTGTAACACAAAATCACGAAATAAAGAATACCAAATATTGCAATATATTAACCATTTTTGTAATAAATAGGTAATTTACTTTACTTTTATCTTGATTTTTGCAATTTTATTGCTTCCGTCGGTAGATTTTGCTGTTACAGTAATCGTCTTACCCTTTGCTTTTTTGTTTGTTTTAAGCTTACCGGACGGACTGATTGAAGCATATTTTTCATTAGAAACAGTCCATACCAGTTTTTTATTTACTTTTTTACCGGTCGTTTTAACAGTTGCCTTAATTGCCAGGCTCTTTCCGGCTTCTACTGATTTTGATTTTGCTGAAAGTTTTACTGATTTCACAGAATCTTTCATAATCTTAATCTTGTAATAGCCTTTTACTTTTTCCGAACCATTTACAGTTGCTGTAATCGTAACCGTCTTTCCTACGCCGGCTTTTTTCGCCTGTACAACACCCTTTTCATCAACTGTTGCATATTTCGGATTACTTGATACCCAATTTACATCCATATCCTCTTCAAATACAGGCAGGATATTCAGTGTAAGAGTCATCTTCTTTCCGGCTGCAAGCTTTTTGGAAATACTGGTGATATCAATCTTCTTTGGTACAAATGTTGAATCAGGTTTTGCACTGGTTGTTACCTGTGCACTTGGTGATACACTTGGCATTGTACTAGGTGTAATCTTAACTTCTTCACTTGGTGCTGCACTCGGATTTACACTAGGACTTACACTTACATCCGGAGTCTTTGTAGGATCTGTTGCTGCTTCTGTACCGCTACCAGGAACCTGACTAGGTTTTGTACTAACATCCTCACTTGGCTGAACGCTTGGTGATGTACTTACTTCTTCACTTGGCTGCATGCTTGGTAACACACTTGGTTTCACACTAGGTGCTACATATGGAGGATCAATCCAAATTTCTTCACTTGGTGATGGTGATGCAACCGGTGAAGTACTTGGTTCTTCACTTGGATTTTCGCTTGGCTGTACGCTTGGCGATGCACTTACATCTTCACTTGGCTCTGCGCTTGGAGCTTCACTTGGAACAGTACTTGGGCTTACTTCCGGTGTTTCACTCGGCTGTGTACCAGGTTCTGTACTAGGGGTAGTACTTGGTGAAGGCTCTGTGCTAGTTTCTTCATCCGGAACCTGAATAGGACGATCTTCTTCCTTACCGCCCATTGTTTCAAACATCAAATCATTAACAGCAACTGTCATCATTGCTGTTGTTTTGATTGCAGAGCCTTCTGCTCCGATTGTTACCATACTGACACCGCTCTTTACAGCTTTTAATCGAACAATTGCCTTACCATTTTCATCACATGTTCCACAAGATAACACTTCGATATTATCATTATCTACACTACATGTAACCTTGCGGCCCGCTACTTTTTCTGCAGGCTGAAGAGTTACTTCATAATCATAGACACCTTCTAATATTACCTTATCCTCAGCTTCAATCGCTGTAATCGGAGTTACTACCTGAAGTCCCTCAAAGACAGCCTTCTCCATCTGAGTTCCGGCATAACTGATACCTGCTGCAATACTCAAATCATAAGTTGCTTCTAAATCTTCGTTTGAGATTTCATCATTAAATACGAGTTCATAATCTCTGGCAAGACCATTTTCTGCTTCAACAGGATGAATCGATTCAATACTTAATTCAGCAGATACATCTGCTCCCATTTCAGCATCCGGTTCTCCATCTTCTATGATTTCACCGATTCCATCATCAATACCATTATTTGAAACTGTAATATTCTCATCCTCTTCATTTTCATCTGTTTCTTCATTATCCGATGAAGTAATATCTCCAGATTTATTGAATGTAATATTTTCTAATGATACAGAATCAACGTCCATGTATTTATTAAATCTGACAAACACGGAGTCTTTAGAAAGTTCTACAAAATCCACATAAGGGACACTCGGATCAACCATAGCTAAATCAACATCAAGCTGTGGCGGAGGAACAGGAAGCCAATCACTGGCTACCGGCTGATAACCTTCTTTAGAAAGTCTAACCTGCCAATATCCCTTTGGTACATCCCATGCATAAAATCCGTCTTCACCGGTAATCTGAGGATTTACCTGTCCGTAGTATTCTGCTTCAAATTCATATGGATCACTACCATCAGCGAAATCACTTCCCCAAATAGTTGCAGTTACACCCTCTAATGGATTTGATGGCACTGCTTCATATGCATGACCATTTGGATCTACAATCCATCTATCTTTGAAATTATAAAGCAAATGATAGGAATCATCTTTGAAATATTTCACTAAAATACTAAAATTGCGAGGTGGAGTACTATTTAATTCAGATCTTTTATATGTGATTCCATTTAATACATCTTCATAAAACTGTGCCTGAGTAACAAATTTATTATCCTCCACCTTGATCAGCTCTTCAGATACATTAGTACCATGTCTTTGAGCAACAATCCATGCCTTTTCAATGATATCAGTATCACCATTAATTGTAACACTTACTTCATTGAACACATTTTTACCAAATCCATCAATAATATAAGTCATGGTTTCCATTACTTTTTTGTTAATATCAACATTTGAAACTTGATTATTATAAGTAATTGAAGCTTTATCTACACTTATTTGAATTTGATCTAATGGTGTATCATTAAATCCCTCTTTCCATACAAAATCAAACGCAAACATTTCCTTCACATTCTCTTTATCCGCTTTTGTAGTATATACAATTGTACAATTTTGCATACATGCTTCAGAAATATTTTTTTGTTCATCTTCAGAATAAATCACATGATTGAATTCATCATTTAAAAGATCCTTATCAGTCATTAAAATATTTTTTTGAATATCTAATTTTACTGAAACTTTTTTACCTCCGCGTTCAGATACCAGCCACGCTTCCTCTATTTGATCATAATCGCCATTTACAGCAAATTTAAAATAATCAATTTTTGCATTTTCTGCTGCAGTTGAACAAATATCTCTAAATAAAACAGGCGTCGTCTTATTAGAAACAGAAATATTCTTGTACTTGTTTTTATATCCTAATACACCGGAAGATATTTCTACTTTTGTTTCGTGTTCTTCCTCCTGATCCTTAATCGTAGATTCTGATTCTGTTGCATCGTTTGGAACTCCTTCTAATACAACTGATTCCCCTTTATTCCACAGGAAAGAATTTGATGTACTTAAATCTAAATAAATAGCCGGAACTACACCATAAACACCATTATTTACCGTATTATAGTCGTAACCATCTGCATGAGAAATCACAAAAGAATGTGAAGCATCTACTTTTCCAAAAAGATATGTAAATGTTCCCATAGTTCTGAGTCCATACATCCATTTCTGGTTTTCTACTAATGTCCCCGGATTGTAATCAGGATATACATTTTGATAATTATCCGCGCAGAATTTAGTAGCATAACGATATCTGGCAGGATCATATTCATTCTTATTATTTTCATCAAGACTCGGATGATAACAATATCCATAGGCTGTGTTAGTCATATCCTGATAGGATAAAACAAACACTTTATCAAATGTATTATTTCCTACAGGTCCATCTCCAAATGAATCACTATTATCAAGTTCAGTTGTTAAAATAGCTCTCTGCTCTGCTTTATTAAATGCATTATCAATAAAGCTGGCTCCGGGCTGTGAAAAATCTTTTCCTGTAACATGCGAATCTGCACCGAGTCCATTTAACCAACAACGAATGGTACTGTTTTCATACGTAATTCTTGCATTTGGTTCTCCCCACAAACAGTTATCAAGGTTCTGATCTGCTACGAGTAAAGCTTTCTCTCCATCCACAGAGAGAACTCGCCATTTGATTGGAGTTTTTTCATCATTGGTATCTGCAACTCCATCCCCGTTGGTATCATCCTGCCAATAATTTCCAAAATATACGGTATCAAAGGTAACACTACCGCCGGACTTAACAGGATTATTTAATCCATAGCTATTATTATTTAATTTAGGAATCACATTTCCCTCTGAAACCACACGATTACATCCGCTGCAAAGGATGTCGCCGGAATAGCCTTCCGAAGTTTCAGTAGGTTCCACATATCCTTTCTGATACATTGGATAATCATCGTATGTTACATAGTCAAAATGATCTGCTAACTCATCAAATTTAATATCTTTAATTGGGGCATTACATGTTCTGCAACGTCCATATTCATTACAACTTGGTTTATAGCTGGAACCGTGCTCTTCACAAAGCTTATATACGTTACTGTTTTTATTATGAGATCTCACGCAGCCATACTTTGTATACAAATCATTGTTTAAACTAATTTGTATCATTGGTCTTACACCAAGTTTTAATAAATAGTTTGATACCTCATCATTTAATTCTTCTTCAGAAATATCATTGGTATAATATGAATCAACATAATAAATATTTTTTGTTAATTCATTCACATTTCTTAATGCGAATACTGTTTCAAAGTATGTTTCCCATTCATCTCTATCATATTTTAAATATTCTGTATATGCTTTTTGAGAAGGATAAAAGGATGCATATTCTTTATATTTCATCTTTTTTAATTCATCTATTGAAGGAAGATATACTTTATCCAATAAAGTATTTTGATCTACCAGACTGTTGATGACAGCACTATCAATATTTGAAGTAAGTATCTGATTCTGTTCCTGAAGCGTAAATGCCTGATCAATAAAGTTATCTGTGCTATAATCTACCTCGCTTAAATTGGTATATTCATCATATCCATTCAGCCAGCTTCTAAGATCTGAATTCTCATAGGTTAAGATTTCAGAATCAGCAACTTCCTTTGCATAAAACGGTCTTAAGTCTATGACATCTTCAGACATCAGCGTAGCAACATCTCCGTCAACAGAAATAACACGCCAAAGAATTGGGGTCTTTTCATCCGTTTCGTCAACTATGTTATCTTCATTTGTATCCTCTTGAAAATAACTACCAAAAGAAATCACATCATAAATATTCATGGTTTCATCATCTCTTGGATTCGCAATTATTTTTTCCAATGGATACTTTTCTTCTCTGGTTAACTCCCCTGCTTCTTCTGCATTCACACTTGTAGCCATAAACGGAATACCGGTCAGATTACCGGCTACCATAGCACTACACAAAAGTGAAATCAGAAATTGTTTCACAACCTTTTTCTTCTTCATATTCCCTCCATAATTCTTGAACCCTCACCATGATAATAATCAGTTATGCCGATTGGCTCGGGCTACATATCAAGTTTTCATAGAAAACTTGACACAAGTTCTGATGTTTCTGTGCATATAACAACCCATTCTTCACAAAAACCACATTATATTATCAAAATCTATTCTAACATATATTATAAGCAATCCAATTACCAACTTTGTATGAATCCCGACCACTTTTGTAATATTACAAAAAATATGCACGTAAACAGGGGTTTTGCAAATTCGCAAAACCCCTGATCTTGATTTTAGTTATACTTCTTATTTACTATTTCACTTTAATGGTAATTGTCTTTGTTGCCTTTGTATATTTACTACTAGCTTTTGCAGTAATTAACACTTTATAAGTACCTTTTTTTGCACCCTTCTTTAATGTAATAATACCATTTTTTGAAACTGAAATATAATTTTTAGCTTTCTTTGGATACTTGCTTACTTTATAAGTAAGTTTTGTATTTGCTTTCGCCAAAAGCTTGATTGTAGCTTTCTTTTTCTTAAGAGCAGAAGCTTTCAAAGAAACTGTCTGCTTCACTTTATTTGAAACAGTGATTGTCTGTTTCTCAGATTCCGGTGCTTTGCTCGGAACCACACTTGGGCTCTGACTTGGTGCTTGACTAGGTGCTACACTTGGCGATGCACTAGCTTGTGCACTTGGGCTTACACTCACATCCGGAGTCTTTGTAGGATCAGTAGTCACATCTGTTCCCGGAACCTGACTTGGTGAAGCGCTGACATCTTCACTAGGCTGAGCACTTGGTGATGTACTCACTTCTTCGCTTGGCTGAGCACTTGGTGATACACTTACTTCTTCGCTTGG
Organism: Lachnospiraceae bacterium; assembly: GCA_045643145.1. Lineage (GTDB taxonomy): Bacteria > Bacillota > Clostridia > Lachnospirales > Lachnospiraceae > SVFI01. Next base: position 27,495 of record JAZUKG010000001.1, read on the forward strand.
TTGCGTACTAGGTAACACACTAGGTAACACACTTGGTTTCACACTAGGTGCTACATATGGAGGATCAATCCAGATTTCATCACTTGGTGATGGTGATACAACCGGTGATGTACTAACATCTTCACTAGGAACTGTACTTGGAACTGTACTTGGTTCTGTACTCGGTTCTGTACTTGGTTCTTCACTAGGAACTGTACTTGGGCTCACTTCCGGTGATTCACTAGGTTGAGTGCTTGGATTAATACTTGGTGAAGGCTGCGTACTCGGATCCGCATCTGATCCGGCTTCTGACTGTTCCGGTTGATTTACGATTCCAAGACTAGAAACAGTTTCCTGAATCACTTCATCATTAACAGCCACGATAATTGGCATAGATGCTGCCATCAGACTATCTTTTATGGCAAGAGACAATGTCGTTTCTCCAAATGCAATTCCCTCAATATCTACTTTAACAGTTCCGTCTGCAGCAACAATAGGTTCACCTAAAATCTTTGCTTTTGATTCATCAGAAAGAGTAGCCACTACTT
>JAZUKG010000002.1:0-17594 GCA_045643145.1 Lachnospiraceae bacterium
CAACATTCTCTGAACTTGACAAGATTGCTAAGCCAGAATGTATTTTCGCTTCAAACACATCTTCTCTTTCTATTACAGAAATTGGAAATGGTTTAACACGTCCTATGATCGGTATGCATTTCTTTAATCCTGCAGATCGTATGAAATTAGTAGAAGTTATCGCTGGTGTTAACACACCTGCTGAAACAGTAGAAGCTATCAAGAAGATTTCTGAAGAAATCGGTAAGACACCTGTACAGGTTAATGAAGCTGCCGGATTCGTTGTTAACAGAATTTTAATTCCAATGATTAATGAAGCTGCTTTCATCAAGATGGAAGGTGTTTCTGATATCGCTGGTATCGACGCTGCTATGAAGCTTGGTGCTAACCATCCAATGGGACCATTAGAACTTGGTGATTTCATTGGTCTTGATATCTGCCTTGCTATCATGGATGTTCTTTACAATGAAACAGGTGATTCTAAGTATCGTGCTTGTCCACTTCTTCGTAAGATGGTACGTGGCGGTAACCTTGGTGTTAAGAGCGGCAAGGGATTCTATGTATACAATGCAGACCGTACAAAAACACCGGTTGATGCACAGTAAGATATAATAATTATTTAGGAGGAAAAACAATCATGGATTTTACTTTAAGCAAGAAACATGAAATGGCACAGTCTCTTTTCAGAGCTTTTGCCGAAAACGAAGTAAAGCCACTTGCTCAGGAAATCGACGAGGAACACAGATTCCCTAGAGAAACAGTAGAAAAAATGGCTAAAGCTGGCTTTTTAGGTATTCCTGTACCAAAGGAAATGGGTGGACAGGGATGTGATCCTTTAACATACGCTATGTGTGTTGAAGAACTCTCAAAAGTTTGCGGTACTACAGGTGTTATCGTATCTGCACATACATCTCTTTGTGTAGATCCAATTCAGACATACGGTACAGAAGAACAGAAAGCAAAATACTTACCAGACCTTTGCTCAGGTAAGAAACTTGGTGCTTTCGGTTTAACAGAGCCGGGTGCTGGTACAGACGCTCAGGGACAGCAGACAAAGGCTGTTTTTGATGAAGCAACAAATGAATGGGTTCTTAACGGATCTAAATGTTTCATCACAAACGGTAAAGAAGCTGATGTTTATGTAATTATCGCTGTAACAGGAAAGATTGAAAAACGTGGTCGTGTTCAGAAAGAAATTTCTGCATTCCTCGTAGAAAAAGGAACACCAGGATTCACATTTGGTACAAAAGAAAACAAGATGGGTATCTGTGCTTCTTCAACATACGAATTAATCTTTACAGATTGTCGTATCCCAGCAGATGCAATCTTAGGCGCTAAGGGTAAAGGTTTCGGTATCGCAATGCATACACTTGATGGTGGACGTATTGGTATCGCTGCTCAGGCTCTTGGTATTGCTGAAGGTGCTCTTGAAACAACAATCAACTATGTAAAAGAAAGAAAGCAGTTCGGTCGTGCAATCGCTGCATTCCAGAATACACAGTTCCAGCTTGCTGATATGGCAACAAAGGTTGAAGCTGCTAAGTTATTAGTTTACAAGGCTGCTATGAAGAAGGCTGAGTACCAGGCAGGTGCTAAAGTTTCTTACTCTGTAGAAGCTGCTATGGCTAAGCTTTATGCTGCAGAAGTTGCTATGGAAGTAACAACAAAATGTGTTCAGTTACATGGTGGATACGGTTACATCAAAGAATACGATGTAGAGCGTATGATGCGTGATGCTAAGATTACCGAAATCTACGAAGGAACTTCAGAAGTTCAGCGTATGGTAATTTCAGCTAATCTTTTGAAATAAGGAGGAACAGACCGTGAAAATCGTTGTTTGTATTAAACAGGTACCTGATACAAAGGGTGGCGTACAGTTCAACCCAGACGGTACATTAAATAGAGCTGCAATGCTCACAATCATGAATCCGGATGACAAGGCAGGTCTTGAAGCTGCTCTTAGAATTAAGGATGAAACAGGCGCTGAAGTTACAGTTGTAACAATGGGTCTTCCAAAGGCTGCTGACGTATTACGTGAAGCAATGGCTATGGGAGCTGATAAGGGCGTTCTTATTACAGATAGAGTATTAGGTGGTGCCGATACTTGGGCTACATCTACAACTATCGCAGGTGCACTTAGAGGAATGGAATATGATTTAATCATCACAGGTCGTCAGGCTATCGATGGTGATACAGCTCAGGTTGGTCCACAGATTGCTGAACATTTAAATCTTCCTGTTATCTCATATGCACAGGAAATCAAGGTTGACGGCGACAGCGTTGTTGTAAAACGTCAGTACGAAGATGGATATCATATGCTTAAAGTTAAAACACCATGTTTAATTACAGCACTTTCTGAATTAAACGAGGCTCGTTATATGACTCCGGGCGGAATCTTCGATGCATGCGAAGCTGAAATTACAACACTTGGTAGAGCTGATCTTATCGATGTTGATGATTCAAACATCGGTCTTATGGGTTCTCCAACAAAGATCGCTAGAGCTTCAGATAAGGTACGTAAGGGTGCTGGCGAAAAATTCGTTCCAGACTCAGCTGATGAAGCAGCTAAGATTATTGTAGATGCATTAACAACAAAGCACATTATCTAATAAAGAGGTGAATAAAATGGGCGCAATGAACGCAGAAGAATTAGCTATGTACAAAGGCGTATATGTCTTTGCACAGCAGGTAGATAATAAATTAAGCGGAATCGCATTCGAGTTAGTTGGTGAAGGAACAAGACTTGCAGAAAAGTTAGGAACAGACGTAACTGCAGTATTAATCGGATCAGATGTTGCTGGTCTCGCTGATGAACTCGCTGAGTACGGTGCTGATAAGGTTATCGTAGTTGACGATCCAGAACTTAAAAACTATAGAACAGAGCCATATGCACATGCATTAACATCTGTTATCAATGAATACAAACCAGAAATCATGTTAGTTGGTGCAACAGCTATCGGACGTGATTTAGGTCCTACAGTTTCAGCCAGAGTTAAGACAGGTCTTACAGCTGACTGTACATTACTTGAAATCGGCGATTTCCCTGTAACTCCAATTCCTGGAAAAGAACAGAAGCCAAATCAGTTATTAATGACACGTCCTGCATTCGGTGGTAACACAATCGCTACTATCGCTTGTCCGGACAACCGTCCTCAGATGGCTACAGTTCGTCCTGGTGTTATGCAGAAGCTTGAAAGACAGCCTGGAAAGAAAGCAGAAGTTATCAACTTCAACCCTGGATTTACTCCAGATCACAAGTATGTTGAAATTCTTGAAATTTCTAAAGCTGTTTCAAACATCAAAGATATCATGGATGCTAAGATCTTAGTTTCTGGTGGTCGTGGTGTTGGTTCTGCTGAAAACTTCAAGATGCTTGAAGAACTCGCAGAAGCAATCGGTGGACAGATTTCTTGTTCACGTGCTGCTGTTGAAGCTTATGGTATGGCTCCAGAATTACAGGTTGGTCAGACAGGTAAGACTGTTCGTCCTAATGTATACTTCGCTATCGGTATTTCAGGTGCTATTCAGCACGTAGCTGGTATGGAAGAATCAGATCTCATCATCGCTATCAACAGAGATGAAGATGCTCCTATCTTCGATGTAGCTGACTACGGTATCGTAGGAGATCTTAACAAGATCGTTCCACAGCTTACTGAGCAGATTAAAGCAGCTATCGCAGCTAAATAATTTTTCCGATATAAAGGATAAAAATTTTAGGGAACCGCAGTTGCGGTTCCCTTTTTAATTAACGCGGCATTGTGGCGCGTGGGCCTTACCGGCAGTGCAATTAAAAGAAAGAAAAATTCAGTAATATGAAAGAAATACACTAGATAAATGAGAAAAATACAGATATTATGGTATATGTACGGGACAAAAAGTAATATATCGTGAATGGTAGTGTCAAGGAGTATATGAAAATGGTGAATGGCCTCGATTGTAACAATCGACGCAAAATGTGAGGATAGAGCATGGAAAAGACAACAAATCAGAAAAAAGGAAATATAGGATTAATAAAAAGGTTTTTGCCATATATGAAAAAATACAAGGGGACAGTATGTCTGGACTTGTTTTGTGCGGCATTAACCTGCCTATGTGACCTTATATTGCCTCTGATTTTGAGATATATAACAAATACAGCTATCACAGATATTGAAAAGCTATCTGTGATGATAGTGGGCAAATTAGCTCTTTTATATTTGATTTTGAGACTGATTGATGCAGCTGCGCAGTATTTTATGGCAGATATGGGACATGTGATGGGTGTTTATATTGAAACAGATATGAGAAGGGATGCCTTTGCACATCTGCAAAAGCTGGGACATACCTATTATTCCAATACAAAAATCGGTCAAATCATGGGAAGAATTACAAATGACCTTTTTGAAGTCACTGAGTTTTCGCATCATTGTCCGGAGGAATTCTTTATAGCAGGACTCAAGCTGGTGGTTAGCTTTGTGATTTTGTGTAAAAGCAGTATTTTACTGACAGTCTGCATATTTGCATGTGTACCGGTTATGGCAGTAGTATCTGCAAAAATAAATCACGGTTTAAGAAATGCCTTTCGAAATCAGAGAATGCAGATAGGAGAGTTAAATGCACAAATAGAAGACAGTCTTTTAGGAGAGCGTGTAGTAAAGGCATTTGGCGCAGAAGAGATGGAAAACGCCAAGTTTGAGGAAGGAAACAAGGAATTTGAGCGTATCAAGAAGAAAACCTATAAGTATATGGCGCTGTTTCAGGCGTCTACCAGACTGTTTGACGGATTGATGTATCTGGTAGTGGTACTGGCAGGCGGAATTTTTGTTGTAAAAAGACTTATTTCGCCCGGTGACCTGGTAGCCTATGTTTTATATGTATCGACATTAATCGCTACGATTAGACGTATCGTAGAGTTTGCAGAGCAGTTCCAGCGAGGTATGACAGGCATTGAACGTTTCTTTGAGATTATGGATGCTCCGATTGAAATTGTTGATAAAGAAAATGCCACTGAGTTAAAGGTAGATAACGGACAGATAGATCTAAAGGATGTCAGCTTTGAATATCCGGACGATCATAACAGAGTGTTGCATCATGTGAATCTGTCAATCAAGGCGGGAGAAAGAGTCGCGCTGGTAGGACCATCCGGTGGTGGAAAAACAACTCTTTCCAATTTGATTCCGCGTTTTTATGAGCTTACAAGCGGCGAAATTCTGATAGATGACCAAAATATTCAGGATGTCACACAAAAGAGCCTTCGTGAGGCTATAGGAATCGTACAGCAGGATGTCTATCTGTTTAGTGGAAGCGTTTTAGAAAATATTGCGTATGGTAAAATAGATGCAACCAGGGAAGAAATCAGACAGGCTGCCATATATGCAGGAGCAGATGAATTTATTCAAAAACTTCCTAACGGTTATGATACCTATGTGGGAGAAAGAGGAGTAAAACTGTCCGGAGGTCAAAAGCAGAGAATATCCATTGCCAGAGTATTTTTGAAAAATCCAAAGATTTTGATTTTGGATGAAGCGACTTCCGCACTTGATAATGAGAGCGAGATTCTCGTCGGAAAGAGTCTGGAAAAACTGGCACACGGCAGAACAACATTGACCATTGCTCACAGACTGACAACCATAAAAGGCTATGACAGAATTCTGGTTCTGGATGCAGATGGTATTGCAGAAGAAGGAAATCACGATACGCTGCTAAATAAGAAAGGAATCTATTATAGACTTTGGAATCAGATTGCGGAAGGGGAAAGATAACAAGTGTTCTTTAATAAAAAAACGATGAAACAGGCCTGGATAGCATCTTTACCGGTTATGGCTGGTTATGTTGTTTTGGGAATCGGGTTTGGAATAATATTAAATAACAATGGTTATTCATGGATTTGGTCCACTGTAATGGCTATAACAATCTATGCAGGATCTATGCAATATGTTACGGCTAATCTTTTGGCAAAGGGAGCCTCGTTACTGGCAGTTGCGCTGATGACATTGATGGTGAACCTGCGCCATATCTTTTATGGGATTACTATGCTGGAGGACTATAAGGTTGCAGGAAAAGAGAAACCATACCTGATATTTGCATTGACAGATGAGACATTTTCACTGGTATGTTCTCCAAAACTTGAGGAGGGAGTCAGTAAACGAGGATATTATTTCTGGGTATCCTTATTTAATCAGCTTTACTGGATTTTTGGCTGCACCATCGGAAGCATACTGGCCTCTGCAGTCAATTTTCAATTTAAAGGAGTAGATTTTTCCATGACTGCTCTTTTTGTGGTGATTTTTGTGGAGCAGTGGGAATCACAAAAGAATCATTTACCGGCAATAACAGGTGTTTGTGCATCTGTTATATGTCTGCTTTTGTTTGGCAGTTCGGACTTTTTGATTCCTGCTATGATTCTGATTACTGTTTTATTGTTTGTAGAAAAAAGATGGATTCTATCAGAGTCTGATGATAAAACCCGAAAGAATCAGGAGGGAGAAAGTGAATGAGCGCATTTCAATATACTTTGGCGGTAGTTGCAGTTGTTTCGCTGGTTACCGGGGCAATTCGTTTCTCACCGTTTTTGATTTTTAGAAAAAAGACGCCGGGTTTTGTGTTATACTTAGGAAAAGTGCTTCCGTTTGCTATCATTGGCATGCTGGTAGTTTATTGCCTAAAGGATATCAATTTTTTGCAAGGCAGTCGGGGCATTCCGGAGGCAATCGCAGTTTTAGCGACAGCTTTGATACATAAATGGAAACATAATACGCTATTGTCTATCTTGATAGGTACTATTTTATATATGATAGCAATTATATACTTATAGACTCAAAGGCAGCGTAAAGTAATAAATGATCCAATGGAGGTAGAAAATGAATACATTTTATTATGTGGTTGAAAGTATTGACGGAGACTATGCGCATCTCAGAAGAACAGATGAAAACTGGAATGTAATGGCGGATACAGAGCTTAAATTAGTGGCCAGAGCTTTGCTGCCGATGGAAATTTCTGAGGGCTGTCATGTAAAAAATGAAATGCTCATGTATCATATTGTAGAGTAGAAAGAAGGATTTTGATGAGTTCTATCATTATTTCGAGTGAAAAACTTAAATATTATGATGAGATAGTCAGAATGTGCGAATATGCGCAGTACCAAGATGCATGGAGGGATCAGTTCTGGCAGGATTTGCTTTTAAATGATGGTGCCTACAAGGAACTTTTATATTATCTGGAGCATCAGGACTTTTTGGAGGAATACAAGGTAAACGGATATTCTGTGCTGGATATCTTTGTATGGCAAATGCGAAGGTATAATATCAGACTGGACCGGGGAAAAAACGGGCCGGACTGCGATAAAATCGCGATGCTGCTGGAATCCTTTCGATGTTTAATGGATATGAAAGAAGGCTCTGATATCAATTGGAGCATGGAAATGAAAAACGGAATGGATGAATTATAAAAGTTATGTTAACCAAAGGAGCGAAAAGATGTTTCAAAAGATAAATAAAATCAAACTATTATTCCTGACATTTATTATAGCTTTGATTTGTACCGGATGCGGTGTATATGTAACGACGCAAAATAGCGGACAAGAAGGCAATCAGGAGTCAGCATATAAGGAAGACGCAACTGTTGAGACAGTGACTGAGGCTGTCAGCGAGTCGGTTGAATCGTCTGCAGAGACGGAGAGTATAACCGAAGAACCCGAAATCGAGCAGGAGAATCAGGAAGCATTAGAGGAAAAGGACAATGCTGAGGCGGAAAGTGATTCCGATGAGGCGGTTACGGCTCAGATTGACGAAAACGGAACGTATACCAGCAAGGAAGATGTAGCGGAATATATCCATACCTATAACAGACTGCCGGATAACTTTATTACGAAAAAGGAAGCAAAGCAGTTGGGCTGGTCAGGCGGCGGATTAGAAGAGTTTGCTCCGGGAAAATGTATTGGCGGTGATTATTTTGGAAATTATGAAGAACTCTTACCTGTCAAAAAGGGAAGAAAGTATACCGAGTGTGATATCGATACATTAGGAAAATCAAAGCGCGGTGCAAAGCGTATCATATTCTCAAATGACGGACTGATTTATTATACAGCGGATCATTATGAAAGCTTTGAGCTTTTGTATGGTGAAGAGTAATGACAGATTGCTTGGGAAAAGATAATTTCATGAAATAAGAAGGTAGTGTGAAAATGGAAATAATATTGGACTTTAACAAGATAGAGGATAAAAAAGAACTGCATGATTATTTAGCGGACAAACTTTCGTTTCCGGAATATTATGGCGGGAATTTAGATGCTTTATATGATCTTTTGACAGAGCCGGGAGAAGAGAAGACTCTGATTATCCGAGGCGCCGATGCACTCACTCAAAAACTGGGACGCTACGGAGAAAAATTATTCAATGTCATGGAAGATGCGACCGGAGAAAATGATGCACTTGAAATTCAGTATGAGGATATTATGCTGAGTGATGAAATGCAGAAAACCTTGCAAATGGACCCGGATATGGACGCATTTTTAAAACAATTCCTGGAAAGTGAATAAAAATATGCAAATATTCGCATTAAAATTAAATTTAGATTTAACAAAGGTAGAGTTATGGCAAAGAAAGAAAAAGAAGTAAAAACAAATGCAATGCGCATTTTGGAACGATTAAAAATAGAATTCACCCATCAGTCCTATGAATGCGAGGAATTCATTGACGGAATGGAGACTGCCAGAAAGCTTAACCTTCCGGTCGAAAAGGTATATAAAACTTTAGTGACGGCAGGAAGCGATAAACAGCATTATGTGTACGTCATTCCGATTGACAAGGAACTGGATTTGAAAAAGGCAGCAAAAGCAGTAGGCGTTAAATCTGTATCTATGATTCATGTAAAGGATTTGACTCCGCTTACAGGTTATGTCAGAGGCGGATGTACTGCCATTGGTATGAAAAAACAGTTTCCGACGGTGATTTGTGAATCAGCAAAGAGTCTGAGTGATATGTATGTAAGCGGCGGTAAAATAGGATGTCAGATTAATTTGGCACCAATGGATCTCGCAAAAGCCAGCAATGCGCAATTTGGCGATATTACCATGGCAGAATAGTTTTTATTACAAAAACTATCCACTTTTTACAGAATTGAAAAGACAGATAGAACTTGCACTTTAGATATGGTATGATACAAGAGGTTGTTTGATTTATATAGAAACAATCATCAGAAAGAAGCAAACAACATAGGAGGATGTAACGATGCAGATGAAATCAATCGAACAGGAACTTAAAAATAATGCGTATCCGGGACGCGGAATCATTATTGGTAAGAGTCCAAACGGAAAGTATGCAGTCACAGCATATTTTATCATGGGAAGAAGTGAAAACAGCAGAAACAGAGTATTTGTTGAAGATGGCCAGGGAATTCGTACTCAGGCTTTTGATCCTTCAAAGCTGAGTGATCCTAGCTTGATCATTTATGCACCGGTCAGAGTATTAGGAAACGACACAATCGTAACAAACGGTGATCAGACAGATACCGTTTATGATTTAATGAGCCAGGGTAAAACCTTTGAACAGTCACTTCGTACCAGACAGTATGAACCGGATGGTCCAAACTACACTTATCGTATTTCAGGAATTATGCATATTGAAAACGGACAGTATGATTTCTCGATGTCTATTTTAAAGAGCAATAATGGTGATCCTGAATGCAACAATCGTTACACCTTCTCTTACGATAATCCTAAAGCAGGCGAAGGACGTTTCATCCATACATATATGCAGGATGGCAATCCACTTCCGAGCTTTGAGGGCGAACCTGAACTGATTTCTGTTCTGGATGACATGGATGAGTTCACAAATCTTTTATGGAACAGCCTGAATGAAGATAACAAGGTGTCTTTATTTGTTCGTTATATTGATATCGCAACAGGTGAATATACCAGCAAAATCGTTAATAAAAACGAATAATTAAATTTCGATTAAATTTTTAGAAGCTTTCATTGCCTATCATATGAGTATATGAAATGGTAAGCAATATAAATTACAGAAAAGGAAGAGGTAATTAAAATGAACGAATTAGAACTTAAATATGGTTGTAATCCAAACCAGAAGCCTTCACGTATTTTTATGGAAGATGGATCTCCACTTCCAATTCAGGTTTTAAATGGTAAGCCTGGATATATTAACTTTTTAGATGCCTTCAACGGCTGGCAGCTTGTAAAGGAATTAAAGAAAGCAACAGGACTTCCTGCAGCTACTTCTTTCAAGCATGTATCACCTGCAGGTGCTGCAGTTGGTCTTCCGCTTACAGAGACAGAAGCAAAAATCTACTGGGTAGATGATTTAGGAGAATTATCTCCATTAGCCAGTGCATATGCCAGAGCCAGAGGCGCTGATCGTATGTCTTCATTTGGTGATTTCATTTCATTATCAGATGTATGTGATGAAGATACAGCTAAAATCATCAAAAGAGAAGTTTCTGACGGTGTTATCGCTCCCGGATATACAGACAAAGCTCTTGAAATTTTAAAAGCAAAGAAAAATGGTAATTATAACGTAATTCAGATTGATGAAAACTATGTTCCTGCTGAAATCGAAAGAAAACAGGTATATGATATTACATTTGAACAGGGAAGAAATGAACTGGTAATTGATGATGATTTATTAGGAAATCTCGTAACAGATAATAAAGAAATCCCTGAATCAGCAAAGATTGACCTTGCAATTGCATTAATTACATTAAAATATACTCAGTCAAACTCAGTATGTTATGCAAAGGGCGGACAGGCAATTGGTATTGGTGCAGGACAGCAGTCTCGTATTCACTGTACACGTCTGGCAGGTTCAAAGGCTGACAATTGGTTCCTTCGTCAGGCACCACAGGTTATGGAACTTCCGTTCCTTGAAAATATCCGTCGTGCAGACAGAGATAATACCATTGATATCTATATCAGTGATGATTATATGGATGTTTTGGCTGATGGCGAGTGGCAGAAATACTTCACAGAGCAGCCAAAGGTATTCACCAGAGAAGAAAAGAGAGCATGGCTTGACAAAAATACAGACGTGGCTCTCGGATCAGATGCATTCTTCCCATTTGGTGATAACATTGAAAGAGCTCACAAGAGCGGTGTTAAATATGTTGCTCAGCCGGGTGGTTCTATCCGTGATGACAATGTAATTGAAACATGTAATAAATACGGAATGGCAATGTGCTTTACAGGAATTCGTTTATTCCATCATTAATTTGAATAGAATAGTATTTGTACAAAAAAGAGCCAAGATGAAATATCATCTTGGCTCAAATTGTTTATTTGTATGTTAGGTATAAAGAGAAGAATTAGTATTTCATAGCTTCTTCTTCGCCGTTTACTACACGAAGACCACCCTGAACGAGTGCTAATAATTCATCTTCACCAGGATAGATAGTAAATGGAGCGATCCATTCACATCTTTCTTTTAATCCGTTTACAACGCCCTTATCATAAGCGATACCACCTGTTACGATGATCTGATCAACTTTTCCTTCAAGAACAGTAGCCATAGCTCCGATGTTCTTTGACATCTGCTGGATGAAAGCATCACGGATTTCTTTTGCTTTTTCGTCTCCGTCATTTACCATCTTTTCAACATCGCGCATATCGTTTGTTCCGAGGTAAGCATTGAAACCACCGTTACCAACTAATTTCTTATATACTTCTTTTTCTGTGTATTCACCGCTGAAGCACATCTTTACAAGAGCACCAACAGGAACTGCACCGGCTCTTTCAGGAGAGAAAGCACCGTCTCCGTCTAAAGCATTGAAGATATCGATAACCTTACCGTTTTTGTGAGGTCCTACTGAAACACCGCCGCCCATGTGAACAACGATTAAGCTTAAGCTGTCATATGATTTCCCGATTTCTTTTGCATAACGCTTTGCAACTGCTTTCTGGTTAAGGGCATGGAATACAGAAGTTCTGGGAAGTTCCGGAACACCTGAATAACGAGAAGTAGGAATTAATTCGTCTACAACTACAGGGTCAACGATGAAAGAAGGAGCTCCGATAGAATCTCCGATTTCTCTGGCCAGGATACCACCCAGGTTAGAAGCATGCTGTCCCTGCTTACCAATCTTTAAGTCTTCTAACAAATCATCAGTTACAGCGTATGTACCGCCAGGAATTGGTTTGAGCATACCACCACGACCAACAACCATGTTTAATGAATTGATGTCAAAATCTTTTTCTTTTAAAAGGTTGATGATGATGTCCTTGCGGAAATCCTTCTGATCAACGATAGTAGCATACTGAGCGATTTCTTCTGTAGAATGTCTTAAGGTTTCTTCGAATAATAAGGTCTCATCTTCAAAAACACCAATCTTTGTAGATGTAGAACCCGGATTGATAATTAAACTTTTTACTGACATAATTATTTTCCTTTCTGATTATTATTTGTTCATTTCTTCAGCAACAACTGCAGCAAGAGCGATTGAGTTAACCTTTGCTTCACAGCTGTCTGAACGAGAAGTTAAGATAACAGGAGCCTTTGTACCTGTTAAGATATTTCCGTTCTTTACCTCAACCATGTGAACGATTGCTTTGTATACAAGATTTCCTGCATGAATATCAGGGAAGAGTAAGATATCAGCGTCGCCGGCAACCTTACGGTCTAAAGCACCCTTTTCTTCTGCAGCTTCTTTATAAAGTGCAATATCAAGTGAAAGTGGTCCGTCAACGATACAATCTTTGATTTCACCTCTTTCGTTCATTTCTGTCAGCTGCTGAGCTTCAACAGTAACAGGCATCTTTGGATTTACAACTTCAACTGCTGCTAAAGGAGCAACCTTTGGAGTATCTACTCCACAAGCCTTAGCCACTTCAACTGTATAGTTGATGATGTTAACCTTGTCTTCTAATGTTGGGTATGGCATAAATGCAACGTCTGTTAAGAATAAAAGACGATCAATGCCAGGAATTTCGAATACACATACATGAGATAATGGCTTACCGGTACGAAGTCCGTTTTCCTTATCAAGTACGCTCTTTAAGAAAGTCTTTGTATCCAGAAGTCCCTTCATGTACATATCTGCTTTTCCGTCATGAACCAGCTTTACTGCTGTAAGAGAAGCTTCAGTCGCATCTTCTACATTGATGATTTCGTATTCGCTTAAGTCCATGTCAAGAGTTTTTGCAAGTTCAGTAATCTTTGCCTGGTCACCTACCAAGATAGAATCAGCGATTCCTCTTTCTTTTGCTGCTTTAACAGCTTCCAATACAGCCTTATCCTGAGCACAAGCAACGGATAATTTCTTTTTGCTGCATGATGACACTTTTGATAATAAGTCGTTAAAATTCTTTGCCATGATTGCACCTCGTTTGTAATATTATTATTTCGGGCATAACATGCCCCACTATTCCCAATATAGCACTAACAGGGGTAAATTGCAATCACTTGGAGAGGTAGTATTGTTTCCTTATTAATAAGTAATTCATAAAAAATTAACTTTATGGAAAATCCTTTTTTATTGAATAGTAGATATAAATCTGTTACAATGTACCATAGGTTTGCGCTCAAACCAAATAAAGAATGCTGATAAAAGGGGCATTCGAGGTCATAGACAGGAGAAATTGCTGTAATGAATATGTTTGATAAAATGTTCGGGACTCACAGCGAAAGAGAATTAAGAAGAATCAGTCCGCTGGTAGACAAGATTGAATCACTTCGCGATTCTATGATGGCATTAAGTGATGAAGAATTAAAGGGGAAAACAAAAGAGTACAAGACACGTTATGAGCAGGGAGAATCGTTGGATGATCTTCTTCCGGAAGCATTTGCTACCGTGCGTGAAGCCGGTCGACGTGTTTTAAATATGGAGCACTACAGAGTGCAGTTAATTGGTGGTGTCATTCTGCATCAGGGACGTATTGCTGAAATGCGTACCGGTGAAGGAAAAACTTTGGTATCTACTCTGCCGGCATACTTAAATGCTTTAGCAGGAAAAGGTGTTTACGTCGTTACCGTAAATGATTACCTGGCAAAGCGTGATGCGGAGTGGATGGGACAGATTCATGAATTTTTAGGCCTTACTGTTGGTGTGGTTTTAAATGAAATGAAAGCTGTTGAAAGACAGGAAGCATACAACTGTGATATTACCTATGTTACCAACAGTGAACTTGGTTTCGATTACTTAAGAGATAACATGGTAATTTATAAAGAACAGCTCGTATTAAGAGAGCTTAACTACGCAATCATCGATGAGGTTGACTCGGTATTGATCGATGAAGCGAGAACACCTTTGATTATTTCAGGTCAGAGCGGTAAATCAACCAAGCTTTATGAAGCCTGTGATATTTTAGCAAAACAGCTGAAAAGAGGTAAAGATCAGGAAGAACAGTCCAAGCTGGATATTATGCTCGGTATTGAACAGGAAGAAGACGGAGATTTTATTGTTAATGAAAAGGACAAGATTGTTAACCTGACTGCAGATGGTGTGGCCAAGGTAGAACGTTTCTTCCAGATTGAAAACCTGGCAGATCCTGAAAATCTTGAAATTCAGCACAATATCATTTTAGCTCTTCGTGCACATCATTTGATGTTCAGAGATCAGGATTACGTAGTAAAGGATGACCAGATCTTTATCGTTGATGAATTTACCGGTCGTATTATGGCAGGTCGTCGTTATTCAGATGGTCTTCACCAGGCAATCGAAGCAAAGGAACATGTAAAGGTTCGTCGTGAAAATAAAACACTTGCAACAATTACTTACCAGAACTTCTTTAACAAGTTTGCAAAGAAGGCAGGTATGACAGGTACAGCGCTTACAGAAGAAAAGGAATTTAGAGATATTTACGGAATGGACGTTATCGAAATTCCGACAAACAGACCTGTAGCACGTATCGATATGCAGGATGTGGTATATAAGACAAAGAAAGAAAAATTCCGTGCTGTTGTTGAAGCAGTAAAAGAAGCACATGCAAAGGGACAGCCGGTACTTGTTGGTACCATTACTATTGAGACTTCTGAAGAACTGAGTGGAATGCTCAGAAGAGAAGGAATTCCTCACAAGGTATTAAATGCGAAATTCCACGAAATGGAAGCTGAAATCGTAGCAGATGCAGGTTTGGAAGGATCTGTAACTATCGCTACCAACATGGCTGGTCGTGGTACAGATATTAAACTGGATGATGTATCAAAGGCTGCCGGTGGTCTCAAGATTATCGGTACAGAGCGTCATGAATCCAGACGTATTGATAATCAGCTTCGCGGACGTTCAGGTCGTCAGGGAGATCCGGGTGAATCTCAGTTCTATATTGCACTTGAAGATGATTTGATGCGTTTATTTGGATCAGACCGTATGCTGGATATGTTCAATGCTTTAGGTATTGAAGACGGTCAGCAGATTGAGCACAAGATGTTAACAAAAGCAATCGAAACTGCTCAGAAGAAGATTGAAAGCAATAACTATGGTATTCGTAAAAACCTGTTAGAGTACGACCAGGTTATGAATGAACAAAGAGAAATTATTTATGCAGAAAGACTTCGTGTACTGAACGGAGAAAGTATGAGAGATGTAATCTACAAGATGATTACAGATATTGTAGAAGCCTCTGTTGATACCTGCATTTCTGAAGACAGAAAGAGTGAAGAATGGGATATTCAGGAATTAAACCAGCTGTTACTTCCGATTATTCCGCTTGATCCGATTGAAAAAGAAGATGTAAAGGGAATGAAGAAAAACGAGCTGAAGCATTCCTTAAAGGAACAGGCTGTTAAGCTTTATGAAAGTAAAGAAATGGAATTCCCGAATCCGGAAGCAATTCGTGAAGTAGAACGAGTTGTACTTCTCAAGATTATTGACCGTAAGTGGATGGATCATATCGATGATATGATGATCTTAAGACAGGGTGTAGGCCTTCAGTCTTATGGTCAGAGAGATCCGCTCGTAGAATATAAGATGGCCGGTTATGACATGTTTGATTCCATGACTCATGCAATTCAGGATGATACCGTTCGTATGCTCTTTAGAGTAAAGATTGAGCAGAAGGTAGAACGTGAACAGGTGGCTAAGGTAACAGGTACCAACAAGGATGAATCTGTTCAGAAGGCTCCGGTTAAGAGAGAAGTGGATAAGGTTTATCCAAATGATCCTTGTCCATGCGGAAGCGGAAAGAAATATAAGAACTGTTGCGGAAAGAAAATATAAGAAATGATTGAATTAGATCAGTTAAAACAGGAATTACATAGCTATGAACAGCCTTTGAAAGAGGTGGAGGATTCTCTGGATATTTCCAACAAAGAAAAAAGAATTGAGGAATTGGAAAGAGAAATGGAAGCTCCTGATTTTTGGAATGATGCTACTTTGGCACAGGAAAAAACAAAGCTTTTAAAGAACCTGAAGGAGGACGTTCAGACCTGTAAGGATTTATATGTTCAGTATGAGGACATTGAAACCCTGATTGAAATGGGATATGAGGAAGGCGATGAGGAACTCTACTTGGAAGCAAAGAGTGAATTTGATGCCTTTGTATCTACACTGGATACCATTCGTATCAAAACCTTGTTATCCGGAGAATATGATGATAACAATGCGATTCTTAAATTGAATGCAGGAGCCGGCGGAACAGAAAGCTGTGACTGGGCTTCTATGCTGTATCGTATGTACAAAAGATGGGCAGAAAGAAAAGGGTTTACGATTGAGGAACTCGATTTTCTCGAAGGTGAAGAAGCCGGTATCAAGTCAGTCACTTTCCAGGTGAATGGATTGAATGCCTATGGATATTTGAAATCAGAAAAAGGTGTACATCGTCTGGTTCGTATTTCTCCGTTTAATGCGCAGGGAAAAAGACAGACTTCCTTTGTTTCATTGGATGTTATGCCTGATATTCAGGAAGATGTGGACATTGAAATCAAGGATGACGAGCTGAGAATTGATACCTACCGAAGCTCCGGTGCCGGTGGACAGCATATCAACAAAACATCATCTGCGATACGAATCACTCATTTGCCGACCGGTATTGTGGTTCAGTGCCAGAATGAAAGAAGTCAGCATATGAACAAGGATAAGGCGATGCAGATGTTAAAAGCAAAGCTGTATATGCTGCAGCAGGAAGCAAATGCAGAGAAGCTTTCTGATATTCGAGGAGAAGTAACTGAAATCGGATGGGGAAACCAAATCAGATCCTATGTTTTACAGCCATATACCATGGTAAAGGATACCAGAACAGCAGCAGAAACCGGTAATGTCGACTCGGTTTTGGATGGTGATATTGATTTGTTTATCAATGCATTTTTAAAATGGAAAAGTCTGGGAGAAGATGAAAAAAATAATTAATTTTCTATTGACTTTTGATATGAATGCATTTATAATATCTAATGTTGTCGGAAGATAACAAATGTGCGTGTAGCTCAGCTGGATAGAGCGTTTGGCTACGGACCAAAAGGTCGAGGGTTCGAATCCTTTCACGCACGCTAACCCTTGGGACGCGGGAATGCTTGAGAAATCAAGTATCCCGCTCTTTTTATTACCGCGGCCTTGTGACTAAAAAACTCGGTCCGAAGACCGAGTTTTTATAATATCAATAATTGTAGTTCTAAATTCTTGTTTGCATCCGCAAGCTCTTTTTCCAAAATATCAGTTTCGACAAATAAATAATGCTTGCTTTGCGTTTCACTTAATATAGA
>JAZUKG010000003.1:0-1814 GCA_045643145.1 Lachnospiraceae bacterium
CAGTTAATCCGAAGGGCATTACCTTCTACAATATTTGTGTACGTTTTAAGCGGCAGGAATTTAAAACCAAGAGAAACAATCTTTTCAGTCTCCTTCATCATCTGGAACTCAGCAATCCAGAGAGCAGTCTTTGCCACATTCACCGCGAAATCATTGTACTCAATACCATAAAACTGCTGAATCGAGACCTGAATAACACCCTCGCCATCAAAAAGCATCTGACCTTTCGATGTCAGTTTTGTAATCTCATTCTCCAGACGGCGCAGAGAAAGATATGTCTCAGTCAGGAAGTTCCCGGAACCGCACGCCGGGTCAAAAAACCGCAGCTTCGAAAGCTTCTCATGGAACACCTCAAGCTGCTTATTTCTGGAATCTGTGTTTGAATACGTGTCACAAATACGGCGAAACTCATCCCAGAGACAGTCAAGAAACAGCGGATCAATAACCTTATGGATATTTTCAATAGACGTATAGTGCATCCCGTTACTTCTGCGGGTCTCCTGATTTAACGTACTCTCAAACAGAGCACCGAAAATCGTAGGACTAATCTCAGACCAGTCAAAATCCTCACTCGCATGTTTCAGAAGTAAATCTCTGATACCGTCAGTAAACTGGGGAACTTCTATTTTATCTTCCGCAAAAAGACCGCCGTTCACATAGGGAAAATCAGCAAGTTCCTTCTCCAGATACGGGTCACGCTCAGATTCATTCTGATTAAGAACAGCAAAAAGACGCAGAAGAGCATTTCGCATCTCGCCTGTAGAATAATGATTCAGATAATTAAAGAACTGATTTCTGATGGGGAAAACACCTGCATCCTCAGCGTAAAGACAGAATACCAGCCTCACACAAAGCTTGTTCAAACTCTTTAATGACTCAGGATTTGTTTTATCTTTATACCCTTTTAAAAATTCATCATAGAGTTTACCAACAAGTTCACCCGCTTGAAAAGAAACCTCCATCTCTTTACCGACAGCAGTATTTTTAACATCCACAAGAAACTGCAAACGGGAAAATTCCTTTCCAAGATTTTTAAGAAGAACAACCTCCGGCTCTTTCTTTTCGGGATGTTCCATATCGTAAATATGAAACTCTGCAAAATTAGAAATAACAATCCAACGCGGATGTTTTGAAGTCGGCAGTTCTGTTACGTATCGTTTAGCCTGTTCAAACGGAGTTAAATACGAGCCGTCAGACTGACGAATGGGTGCGTTCAGTCTTTTATCAAGGCTCTTCTGTTCAATGAGAACCTTTGTACTCGGAATATATCCGTCAATAAAACTCGTGTGGTCGAGATGAATCTGATTCTCAAAAGTAATATATTTCTCCGGCTCTTCTATTCCATATACCTTGTTGAGAAGAGATAACCAGAATGGCTGAGACTGTCCTTTTTCATATCCTTTGCCAGCCCAGTCTTTAGCAAATTTTTCTGCTGCTATTTCTTGTTTGACTATAGACATACGTAATAGACTAATTGATGTGAGAATTAATTAATGTATTCATTTCTCGTCATTCTGAGGAAGAGAAAAATAACCGCTCGCCAGCATTTTCCCAGTCAGGGCGTGAAAAAATTTGCGATATGCGAGAGGCTTTAGCCTCGAAGCTAAAGCACTGCTCTGCCGTGCGGCTAGCAAATTTTAGTCCTGACGCAAGGAAAATGCGATTTGCGAGCGGAAGGGATTAGCGTTGAATTCGCGGTTCTATCATTATAAATGTCCACAGACAACATTTACCATTTCGGACAAGAGGCTGAATAGTTACCATACATTTTTTCTTACTCTCTCGATAGATATATAGTGATAGAGAACAAATAC
>JAZUKG010000004.1:0-2324 GCA_045643145.1 Lachnospiraceae bacterium
GAAATTGGCTGTGCACAGTTCTAAACAGAAAATATTATGACCTATTACGTGAAAAATACCGTAAACCATTGGAATTTTATGGGATGGATTTCGATGTCGCGATGGAAGAAGAGAATAATCAGGCATCAGATGTAGATGAAGATGGATTGACGGAAAAGGAAAATCTCAGACGTTCCGTTGCACATCTGACAAAGCTATACCGTGAAATCGTTGTAAGACATTATTTTCATGGACAGGAAGTAAAGAAAATCGCGGATGAATTATCACTGCCGGAGAACACGGTAAAAAGCCGTCTTAGACTTGGCAGAGATAAATTGAGAAAGGAATTGACTATGGATAAATATGAAAAGCAGAGTTTTGAACCGGAGGATTTGTGGATTTCATGCAGTGGATGCTCGGGGTTGGAAGGTCAGCCATTTTCGTTGGTAAACAATGATAAAATTGCAATGAACTTGTTGATTTTGGCATACGAAAAGCCGGCGACGATACCGGAACTTTCAGATGCCATTGGAATTGCAACCGCATATATCGAACCCATCGTAGAACGGCTTGTTGAGGGTGAATTGATGAAGAAGGTGGGGGATAAAGTATTCACGGATTTTATCATTTTCACAGAAAAGGATTTTGAAAACACATTTGAATTGCAGAAAAAACTTGCAAGCGACCTGTGCGAAGATATATGGAATTATGTCGCAGAAGGCCTTGATGGATTACGAGCAATGGATTTTTATAAAAGATTAAATTCATCACAGGCTGCGAAATTAGAGGGATATTTTGTATTAAACTCTGTGTATCAGGCTGTGATAAATGTGAGAGACGAGGTTGCCGGAAACTGTTCCTTTTCTGATTATCCGGACCGAAAAGATGGCGGTAAATGGTATGCTATGGGAAGCCGTTTCCCTGCAAATTATGATTATGGCAATCGCCCTGAGAATGAATATGGAATTAGCGGTGAGGCAGGTGGAAATTATGATAACCTGTTCGGAGCGCGTATGATTGGTTTGTATGATTATGATACGAAAGTTTTGGGAAGAACGCACTCTGCTTATCAATGCGTTGGAAATTGGAGCGATGCAAGAGAGTCAGTAATGAAATTCTTATATGCAGTATATTGTGACAATGAAAGCTTCTTATCAGGAATACCGCGAAAACTGCTGGAAAATATTGATACCTTCATCGAATTGGATTTTGTGGAGAGAGCGGCAGACGGAAAACTGATCTTGAATGTTCCGGTACTTAGCATAGATGAAAAGAAACAGTTCTATGAATTAATGGGAGCTTATACTGACAAATTGTGTGCTACATTCCATGATCCATTCATTTCCATGATTAAAAATCCGGTGGTCGTGCCGAAACATATTGAGGCGGATGTCCCTGGTTTTCAGCGATATATGAATACTTGCTGTTATTTCCCGAGTGCTTTGATTTATGAGGCAAGGGAACGGGGTCTTTTCTTGAAAGGTTATGAAAAGCCAGTTCCACCGGTGATATTGTTTGTTGATGTTGCTGAATAGAAAAAGTTATTTGATTTTATAAAGGCACATTTTATCTACAACAGTAGGTATAATGTGCCTTTGTTTTTTTATCATTTCTTCTTACCCCTGCCATTGCCTTTAGGAGTCTTAAAAGCATCCGAATATCTCTGAAGAATATCTGTAAAAGTTTTGAATTCATAAGGATCCATTTTAGAAAAATTGATTTTGAACATTTTACTGTACATGATCATTTGAGCCTGTGTAGCGTTATCGGCCTTCTGTACCTGCTCAAAGGCATCTTCGATTTCATCAACTTCGATTGTCATCTTCCTTTATAGTGGCATCATCAAGACCCAGTTCATCAACCGGAAATAGGTGCTGTTCTTTATTATCCGTCATACCAAGGAGATAATCAGTTGTTACAATCTTTTTATGAACTTGTTTGAAAAGGAATTTAGATATATGAAAGAAAAATATTATGATGATCCTAAAGAAAATGCAGCTTTTTTAAGGCATGTAGATGTTGTTACAAATATGATTTTAAAGTATGGCCCTGCACTTAAAAGGAAATGGGCGAGGGAAGCATTATTTAATACAGTGTGGCTGGATTGTTTCTTCAAGGAGACAGCGGTTAAGAGATATATGGCATATTTTACCTACTATATCTCATGCGAGGAGTGTTTCAAATGCTCTGCCTGAAATTTTATCAAACATGACAAAATCAAATTGACGAAACATATTTGAATAAGTATAATTGAGACAAAATGAAAATGACATGTAGCTGAGAGGTGGAAATATTTATGGAAACGATTATGACATTAGAGGAAGCTCTTGAAAGAATTGCAGAAC
>JAZUKG010000005.1:0-2310 GCA_045643145.1 Lachnospiraceae bacterium
TAACTAAAACCGCACAAAGTATAACCAATATAAAACAAGGGAAAGTGTCTTTTTTGTTCATTCTGTACCTTATCTTTCATTCTCCTAATCATATGTTTATCTAAGCAAAACTATCTTTTTTCGAATTCAGATGTCTCATCCCAAGGAATACAGCTCAAGATTCCTTCACCCGGAGCAAAAACGACATCACCGCTAAATCCCATACTGAAATTAATTACTCTAACCCCACCGCTTAAGAAATGACGCCGTCGGTCATCCGCCTCACTCATCCTCCTCGTTCATGTATGACATTTCCCATACATCAGCATAGGTTCCCAGCGGATCTTCAGAAATCATACACATCATCAGAAAGCATTCATAGGGGTTCTGCACATATATCGTCCCCATAGAGCATTTGTTCAGA
The DNA here is from genome assembly GCA_045643145.1 of Lachnospiraceae bacterium. Lineage (GTDB taxonomy): Bacteria > Bacillota > Clostridia > Lachnospirales > Lachnospiraceae > SVFI01. Next base: position 404 of record JAZUKG010000005.1, read on the forward strand.
ATTTCGTTAGTGGAATCCACATAATCATAGAAGAGCTTTCTATTGTTGCTATACTCTTCGCATTTCTGCGAGAAAATAAAGAAATTCAGAGTCATCAGGTCAAACCTGTTCACTTCTGTATTACCGGCCAGTATTTCACCCACACGCTGTCTGCTGAATCTTCTTCCAAAGAACTGAGCATTCAGCTTTGAAGCCTTTTCCGGAGCAAGATTTCCGTATCGGTCCAAAGGAATGGATGCGCACAGTATTCTTTCAAGATCACTTTCAGAAACATTTTCCAGACTGTATTTTCCGCTGTTCTCCTCCATTTCATTAAGCAAATCTACCGCAAGCTCTCTGGATTTTTCAAACAGCTCCTTATAACTGTTCAAAGCTGTCATGCTGAAGAAATTCTTATTATCTTTTGTTTTTAAGCGGGCAAGATAAAGCATCAGGTCTTCATCGCAGCGAATCTGGTTCATTCCGTTTCGAAGACCTATGGTATACTCTTCACTGATATTAATAAATGGCTCTTCGGTCTTCAATTCTTCAAAAGCCTCAGTTAATTTTTCGTATCTGTGAAAAGACAAATGGTTTTTATAGCAGTACCAGCAAATAACCTCAAAAGGATTTTTGGGGTTAATTCCCGGTTCCCTGACTGCTTTCGTAAGGAAAAGATTCACATCCTCCGCACTCATATTCAGACCGAAACCCAGTAAAAATACCACGTTACGGCGTACCGTCTGCTGTGTCAGCCAGTTCTTTGACAGTGCGCTGAGTTTTGCAGTGGTAGGAGTAAACGAAACCGGCGTCCTGTTTTCCGCAAAGGAATACTTAATAATCTGCTGATAATCGGATACACCGACCTCTCCAAATTCTTCCGTCATTCCTGACTTTATATAAATATATCTTTTAAGGTAATCTCCAAAAGACAATATCTTCATTTTGCTTTCAAGCATATTATAGATAGCTTCAGAATCATATTCCGCGAACATTTTGCTGTCAACCGTCTCATAAAGATATTCCCAGGCAGCGTTCGTATAATCTATAATATCCGAATCTTTTTGATCCATGCATCATCCTCATTTCGTAGATTCTATACTTCCTATAAAGTCATAATTTTTGTTAAAGTAATAGTACTGTTTTCCGAGTCCTGAATAATCTGAATTCATATTCTTATCCGCAACCGACAGGATGTAATAATCTGCATTATTGGTAAACTCATCCCAAGCCGGCGAATTGTCACCTTTGCTGTATTTAAGCACATCTGAAGAACCCTTATTCACATATGACAAATCCATATCATCTCCAAGATTAACCCGAAGAACATTTGAAGTCCCATCATCGGTGACTCCCGGAATATCAATATTAAGCTCAGGGAAATACTGTACAAAACCGTTTTCCGAAACAAACTTTGCCATGAAACCTTTAGTTGCAAATATTTTGCTTAAGTTTTCAATAGCAGGGTCGTATCGCTTTTGTGCCAGCAAATTTTTGATGTCTTCCAAATTTCGCAGGTTTGAATTATAAATGAAATCAGAAATCGTGTCCGACACAAAAATCTCATCGGCATCAAAAGAGTAACATTCTTCACCACTAATGCTGTTCTGATTGGCTGAAAGAAAAACAAAATCAGCACGATTTGATAAATCAGAAATCATATTTTGCAACATAGGCGGTACTTCAGCATCACTTTTGTTTATGAAAACCACTAACGTACCAATAATTATCCCGATAAAAAATACCATGGCAGCTATAATACGAACTATATCCTTACGGGTCAGTACATTCTTAACCCTACTGATTTTTGCCGGGAGCTTTTCCGATGTCTCCGCCGTAATCTCATGTCCGGTAATATTATCAGCAGTTAAGCTTTTGCGTTCAATGTTATCAGAAAAGACACCGGGATTATTTTCCATATTCCGACG
>JAZUKG010000006.1:0-7064 GCA_045643145.1 Lachnospiraceae bacterium
TTGTTGCTCGTTAAAAGCAGGCTGCTTCGCAGCTGTCAGGTACGGGGATTGTACCCCGCACCTGACAAAGCTTGTACCCACCGCCTAAAGGCAGTGGGTTATCTTTCTGCCTTTATATAAAGCGAATATGTTATTTTCATACACTTTCCCGTTGCCTCTGTCTGTTGGTCGTTCACCCGTTAATGAGTCCCTTCCGTAAGCCTTTCTCCTTGCAAAGAGTAATTCTTATCTATCACTCTATTGACGGATCAAAGCTGCATCAGACCAAGAAGGATCTGGAACGTCAGAAGAAATTTACCAATGAACTCTGCCATGACAGAGGACTTAGCATCGCTGAAAAGGGACATCACTTTGACGGTACGCTCATCGCTCCAAATGAAATCACCGCATGGGACAAGGATAAATACAATCTCCTTATCAATGATTCCAAGAAAAGCTATGTGGGTGAGTGTGCAAAAGCAATCATGGATGCCATACCCATAGCTACGGACAAGGAAAATTTTATAGCTTTAATGAACAAAGCCGGATGGTCTGTACACTGGGAAGATTCACGGAAACACATATTATTCCAGAACGAATCCAGTCAAAAAGTCAGGGACAGCAATATAAAAAAGACCTTTCCCGGGTTAAAGGTTAGTAAGGATGCGCTTTCTGAAGAATTTGCCATGCATAGAGTCTCCGATCACGAGCAGCCCATCATCAATCATGCTCCTGATTCCAGATCTATTGCTACAGACAGCATGCCCGAAACTCTTTCTAAACCAGATCGGGCATGTGTAAGTTTTAAAGAAAAACTGGCCCAAAAGAAAAAAGATGCAGATATGTTTAACCGTGAGCATACTTCTCGAAAATCTAAAACTATTGAAAGAACATCTTTATAATTAGCGGCATCATCTCCTTTCTTCTTATTCCGAAATTACTACTGCTTCCCCATCTGTCAGACCTTCCTTCGGTATAACCACAAAATATTGTCTGCTAATGCTGTCTATCCCTGATACTATGGCAACCATATCTTTAGTCTCGGGGATGTCTTTTGTCTCTATTTCTAATATCTCCACTTCAACTGCCTTTACCCTTGTATTTTCATTAAAGAAACTCTTTTGCTTGTATATCTCATATACCTTTCCGTCACGGACGCAGTTTCTTTCAATGCAATTATAGCATTTATCTTCATATATGATAGTCTTAACTCTGGCGGTTTTTACTTTGGGGCAGATTTTTTCATGTATCTCCTTGCCTTTTACAGCCATTATGGCAAAAAAGACAAGGAGTACTATCAAGAGAAACATCCAGAGATATTTGACAATACCTTTATTCTTCATCAGCTCCACCTATAATACTCCATACCTTTAAGCATATTCTTTTCCAACACCAGATACACAAGAAGCACCGGTAACAGGTATATCACGCATCCTGCAAAATATCCCTCTTCCGGTACGCTGCCAAGGACTGCGGACAACGGATATGCTTCGATATTCTTCGGCATATATATGTATGCCTGCTCCACTATGCTGTATGTTGCGCAGAATGTCAGCATAAAGAGAGTTGAAAGCATGGGCATCGCATACGGTATCACAATGGTTTTTAACAGTCTGAACACTGATTTGGATTCCAGGCTATATGCATCTATGATATCATCCGGCAGGCTCATCAGGCATTGCCTTATAAGGAAAACCGCCAGAGGCGAAAAGCTCATGGTCAGTATAAGGCTGACAGGGCTGTCTATCGCATTGATCCTTTTAAACACGAGATACCCTGACAGCTGTGTGGCCTGAAAAGGCAAGAGCATAACCAGTATATAGATATAAAAAATGATATTCCTAAATTTAAACCGCACCTTTGCAAACAGATATCCCACAGGCAGTGCTATAACTACTGACAAAAAACCTGACAGCGCACTGTACCCTATAGTCCTAAGCGCATATTTAAAATATGAATAGTTATTGATAACCAGCTCATAGTACTGCCCGCCTTCGAAAGAACGCACGACAACATACAGTATCGGAGCTATGAAAACAGACAGTATCGCTACTGCGATCACTACAGAAATCTTTCTTATCATCTCAGCACCTGCCACATCAGTTATACTCACGATCTTTTCGGTACAATATCGCTACCGCTATCCCTGCCACTGCCACAAATATCACTGTAGCCGTAGTAAGGATCTCATAATCAAGCTTAGCAAAGTGATTGTTCATATAATTCTGCAAAAAATATGCCCCTTCCGGTGGATAATCGGTTTTATAATATAAGTAGCAGTCCTTATATATTTTTAGGCTCTCCGCCATAGTCAACACTAATGCAAACAACAGATTCGGACTTATCGTCGGAAGGATTATTTTCGTTAGCCTTTTGACCGCTCCTGCACCGTCAAGCTTCGATGCCTCTATCACATTATCCGGTACTCTCTGCATAGCTGTGTTAATGATGATTATCATCAGCCCACAGTTTTTCCAGATAAATATGGCAAGTATCGGCACCTGTGCCAGAAACACACCTATACCCTCATCAGGTATTTTATAGCTAAAATAAATGGGATCAAACACCTTGGTCCAGGCAGATACCACTGCTACAGAAGGTATGAGGAAAGGTACCAGCATTATTCCTTTTATCAGGGAGCTGTTTCTTAAAAACATCATAAGGCAGTATGAAACAACAACCGATACCAGCATTACTGACATACAGCCCGCCACAAGAAACACGCCGGTATTTCTTATGGCAAGCCTGAAGTATTCATTTTTCAATACCTTCCCATAGTTTTCAAACCACACGAAAACCTTCGAGAAAATATCCGAAAGAAACGAATAATAAGTTGTCTCAAAAAATGGTGCTATATATATAACGCAGAATCCTGCAAGCCCCGGCAGAGCGAAGGGCAGCCATTTTCTTAATCTATTCATTCCGGAAGGCATCCTCTTTACGCTGCATTGATTTAATGGCGGTATCAAGATCTATATTTCCTTTGTTATACTCTGATACTTCATTACAGAAATAATCGCCTGACAGCCCAAATCCTGAAACGACTGCATTACTGTTTATATCATATATGGTCTCGAATATATCCGATGTGGTATCATAATGCTCAGTGCTGTAGTCATCAAAATCCTTATACATCACTCCGCCACTGCCGTTCTTACGGATTTCTTCAGCGATTACCTCCAGAAGTTTCAATGCATTCTCTTTATTTTTACCATAAGGGTTAACAACAAATACTCTGGCTATACCCACGGACTGCTTATAATCTTCTGACAGTAAGGGTAATGGATAAATTTTCCCATTTTTCAGTGCATCATATTCGTTCTCAAAATTTTCTTCAATTAAAAAGCCGGTATTAAAAAAGTCATCTTCATAAACCATATGGAACAGAGTTGTTTCCGGATCTATCAGAAGTCTGCTCTGTATCACAGCCAGCCGATGCTCATTACCCTTATTATCTTTATATGAATTTACAGCTTCTCCCATATAGGGGTGATTAGTAGACGATCCACCATACATTGTCCATCCGCTCCACATTGATTCCATATAATTCCTGAACATTGGATTATCATAGGATATCGCTGTTTTTTTATTCAGGCAGTTATCTGCATAATTACTCATAAGGATTTGTCCGTAATCGTAAGAGTATATAAATACTCCGTTCCTGTCCTTAAGGGTCTTAAGTGCTTCCATCACAGAAAAATAATCCTTAAAGATGTCCTCGGAAAGACCTGCCTTTTTTATGTTTTCCGGGTATCCAACCATAACCTCGCCATATACAGATACCGGCATACCCCAGATATCTCCAGATGGTGTCTTAAAATACTCCGAGATACCATCAAAGTATTTTGCATTTTCTTCAATCAGTTTCTCAGAGTTATTTAACGGATAACACACGCCATCAGATGCGAGCTTTGCACAGTATGGCTCTGTGTAAAGGATAAAGATATCGACATCCGGATCGCCTGCCATCAGTTTTATCATCAGCTTTTCTTCAAAATCCATCTGATCCATGTTTTCCGGCCTCGAGTATACGCCTACGGACATTCCCGAAAGCTTTGACATATCCTCAACACTCACGGGAAGATACCATGGTTCGTTAACAGCTATAACTACATCATTTTCTTCGTCGACATTCCTGGTTTCGCCGTTTCCTTTAGTAACGCTTCCGTTTTCTGTATCAAAGGAACAGATTTCCATTTTCTCTCTGTCAAGGAACAGAATACTCCTTTCATTGACATCCATGTCATATTGATGCAGTATCCCGAAATCATTTAACAAAGTACTGATTTCTCCGGATTTTAGATCCAGTGAGCAAAGAGTACGTGCATTATCGGGAGCATAATAAATCTTTTCTCCTATTACTACGACAGCTTTTACATAGCCCGCTTTCTGTATTTGCACCGAGAAAACGATCTTGTCCAGCGAAGCATCAAAAACATCCAGCGAATAAGCCCCATCCCTGTAGGAATAAAGATAAATGTACCCTTTATGGTCATCACTCATAGTGATAATGCCCTGAATATCAAGTTCCTGTAATCCACCATTATCCAAAGACATTTTATATAGTTTTTCTCCATAATCGGTATATCCGTTTTCAGTTTCCGGCGTTTCTTCCATTCCATACCGGTTTTTTGCTACTGTCAAAATATATAGATTATCTCCCCTTACAGCCATCTCTTTTATCTCAAAAGCATCAATAACCCTAGGGAATTCCTTTATAAATTCATAATCTCGTGAATATACTTCTATTTTCTTTGAAAGTGTGTTGTAAGTATACAGGCAGTCCCTATCCGCATCAAAATACAGAAAATTGGAATAGTTAATATCCAGCAGTTTTCTGTTCTCCTGCCCCATCTTTATGTTGATATATCCCATTTTACCCAACAGGCTGAATGTATATATGAACATTTCCCCATAAGGACCTATCTCCATAGCATCGATCATGCTCTCATTTTCATTAGCATAATGCAGATTTTTTATAGTACCCGGAGTACTGTCTCCGGTTTTTTCAGGAAAATATTCCTGCAGATCCTTTTCTTTAATGCTTATGTCTTCTACTTTTTCGGATTTTTCTCCGGAATCAGGCAGTAAATCCTCCGAAGAACAGCCAGGGAGAACAAACAGTACCAAAGTGGATATTGCAAGCATTATGGCAGTAGCCGACATCCATACCGGTCTCTTTCTGTAATTTCTGATGCTTTCCACCCGTTTTTCTATGTCATTTTCTCCGAACGGAACCATACCGAGTCTTCTGGAGAAATAATCCCTCGATCCCGGTATACTGTTTTTAATAAGGGTAATGGCATAATCAGCTCTTTTTACAGGATCAAGTTTTCTTATCACCGCTTCATCGCATGCCAGTTCAATATCCCTTCCGAAAATGATGTACGAGATCCATACCCAAGGCACAAACCAGTATAATGAGAGCAGTACATAAGCTATAGCCTTAAACCAGTTGTCCTTTCTCCTGATGTGCTCCTTCTCATGGGCAAGGATATGTCCAATCTCTTCCTCTTTTACCGAATATCCCAAATAAATTCTCGGTCTGATGATACCAAACACGAAAGCCGAGCTCGTCTTATCAGTCCTGTAAATATTTGCACCGCGCGGGTCCTTTACAGATGTTTCAAGTTTTTTCCTACACACTAAATATCTTAAAATGCCATAACCAAGGAACAGGGACACTCCTGCCAGCCATACAAAGCCCAGTACGTTGAAAAGGCTTTTTGTTTTCTCCTTTGCAGACATGGCAGCATTATTTTTCGTCAATGCCTCAACCGCTCCGTCCCCCTGCAGTAATTTCTTTACAGAGACTCCTGCCTTGTCCAATGATCGGTAATAGTTTTTATCATCACTGCTGAACAGACTTAAGTTCCTGTCAAAATCTTCTGACAAAGATGGATCAAGCTCATAGTATTCGCTTGCACTATCCGTTATTGTATCCAGAGAATCCTGTTTAATTGATTTTTCAGTACTTTCTACGTTATCTTGGTTTTTATCCCCATCAATAACTTCAGTCAGGTTTTCTTTTCCAAATCTTTCTTCAAGCTCTGAAGATAAACTTTTTTCCTCTTTAGAATAAATGCTCTCTGCTACCTTGTTTTCCAATGAAATGCTCGGCAATATTGACAGACTGCTCTCGACCGGTACAAAAAAAGCCAGCCTAAGTCCTACTAAAAGCCACAGTCCACACAACAGTGTCTTAGATGTCTTCCTAAACAAAAGGCGGATGACCAGGACTGCCGCTATCACAAAGCCAGAATATATCCCTATCTCAAGTATCCTGTTAAAAATATGCTCCATATTTAAGCCTCTCTGTTTCTGATTTCTTCTATCATCTTCATCATTTTGTCAAGATCATCCTCATTGAACTTCCTACTCCTCGTAAACGCTGCCAGGAAATCCGGGCATGATCCCCCGAATTTTAAATCAAGCAGTTCATCTATCTCCGCTACCTGAGCCTCATCTTCCTTCACCAAAGCCCTAACTACCGTGTTTTCATTTGCCAGGACTCCGCGTTCTTCCAATCTCTTTATAACAGTATATGTAGTGGTTTTTTTCCAGCCCAATTCCTCAAAACATATCTTAGCCAGTTCTCCGCTCTTTATCGGCTCATTCTTCCATAATATCTTGCAGAATCTGTATTCGCTTTCAAAAATCTTTGGTGTGCTCATGATATATTCCTCCATATAAAAAATGTACTAATGCATTAGTATTGTTTGCCATCATACTAACGCATTAGTACAGAATTGTCAACACTTGTTTTTGGAAAAACTGTTATTTCAAACAATTATGAAGATAGTATTCAAATAATAATGATAAAAGAAAAAAGCACCTCAAAACGAGATGCTTTCCACCAACTTATCTTCTGTAATGCACATGTTCGCACCTCCATTTTCTTTCTTGGAGGTTAGGCTTGCCGGCTTGCGTCACCTCTTGCTTACATATGCAATTCTACGGAATGTGATGTAAAAAGTAAGATAGCGAAGACCATACATAAGTATGGCGACACCATACTTATGTGTTTTAATGTTAGCTTTTTTATTGGTTAGGGGGCGAGATTTGCAATAATTCAAATTCTTACC
>JAZUKG010000007.1:0-2970 GCA_045643145.1 Lachnospiraceae bacterium
TGCCGCAGTCAGACAATGTCTTCCCCACGGTCCCGGATTTAGTTTCAGACCTTCCTTCACAAGCCAGAATGCCTCTTCTCTTGAAGGTATCATAATTCTCCTCTCACTTTCTTTATCCATCTCGTTCCAAACAACCCATATACATATCATATTGAAAACATCTCCGGTTTTCAATCATAATTTTGACCCTGGGGGGACGGGGTTCTTGGTTCATTTTTCTTAATCTATTGATTTTTTCGAATTTCATGGTATAATAAAATCATCTATTCATTATATCTATAAGGAGTATCTATGCCCAGGAAACCACGAATCATCAGTTCCACAGGCATATATCACATCATTCTTCGTTCAGTCAATCAACAGATAATCTTTGAGGAAGACTCCGATTTTCAAAAGTTTCTATTTATTCTTTCCGATTGTAAATCCAAATATGATGTCGATATTTTTGCCTTTTGTCTCATGAGCAACCATATTCATTTATTACTTCGCTCAGATTCTGATACATTATCTCATTTTTTTCTAAGTCTTGGAACGCGTTTTGCACGATGGTATAACGATAAATATACCCGCTACGGACACCTTTTTCAGGAGCGTTACCACAGTAAACCTGTCGAAGATGAAGCATACTTCATAACCTCATTTCTATATATTCACAACAACCCTGTCAAAGCTGGTTTCTGCCTATCTGCATCCGAATACCGATGGAGCAGTTATAATGCTTTCTTTGGAGAAGAAAATGCCATTATAAATCTATCGTTTCCTTATAATGTTTTAGGAGACGCAGAAAACCTGCAGCGCCTTTTATCTGCCAATAAAGTAAGCAATACTGACACTAAAGATCTCGATGAATTTGATTCCATTTCATCTGATCACAGACTGACTAATGAAAAAGCGATAGAAAAGTTCAAGGATATCTCTTCGTTAAACAACCCTTTTGAAATCGTAAACCTTCCACGCAATACAAGGAACCAGCTTCTTCAGAAATTACGGCAAAATGGACTCTCTATAAACCAGATAGCCCGGATAACCGGAATATCCTCGTCAACCGTAAAAAGAGTAAATAGAGAAGCTTAAAAATGGAAATGAAGGCCTAAAAAAACCTAAAAAAGGGTAAAAAAAGGCCTAAAAATAAGGTTAAGGAAATGAAATCCGAAAATGAAATCTGGAAACAACATCTGGAGATATTATAAAAACGCTCTTTATCTGAAATCATAACCATCGATTACAATTTTTGAACCAGTAACCCCGTCCCCCCAGGGTCAAAATTATGCTTGCATTTGCAGCATTATTATGTTATTATTCGACCTTGTAAAGGGAATGAGGTTCTCCCTAAGCTTATTGCTTAAACCGCTTTTAAAGCTGATGACTTCTGCGTTTTTTTCGCAGGGGCATCAGCTTCTTTGCGTTTAAGGAGGTTTATTATGTTGCTTAGTATTTCTTTGATTCTGATAATGGGTATGCTTATGGGGTGGCTGTGCAAAAAGGTAAAGCTGCCCGGTCTTCTCGGCATGCTGGTTACAGGCATTGTGCTTGGCCCTTATGTGTTGGATTTATTAGACGCTTCCATTCTGAATATTTCCGCAGAGCTGAGGAAAATCGCCCTGATTATCATTCTGACCAGAGCAGGGCTGGGACTGGACATTTCCGGGCTAAAGAAAATAGGCCGTCCAGCCGTGCTTATGTGCTTTCTTCCCGCTTCCTTTGAGCTGCTGGGTATAATTCTTCTTGCACCCCGCTTACTTGGATTAAGTACACTTGAGGCTGCTTTGCTGGGTTCTGTTCTGGCAGCCGTTTCACCTGCTGTGGTTGTACCCAGAATGGTCCGACTCATGGATGAGGGCTACGGAACAGATAAATCCATTCCTCATCTGATTCTCGCCGGTGCCTCCGTCGACGATGTGTATGTCATCGTCCTTTTTGGCGCATTTACCGGCATGATGGATGGTGAAAAAGCTTCCGTCATAAGCTTTGTAAATATTCCCGTATCCATATTTTCAGGTATGGCCATCGGTTTTCTTTTGGGAATTCTTCTTTCGTTCTTCTTCAGAAAATTCCATATCCGCGACACCGCAAAGGTCTTGATAATATTAAGTCTCTCCTTCCTGCTGGTCACGGCTGAAGATGCGCTGACCATTCCCATCACGTTTTCCGCACTGATTTCCATAATGTTTATCGGTATGGGACTACAGAAAAAAAGACCTGAAGTGGCTAAACGTCTATCAGGCAAATACGAAAAATTATGGGTTGCCGCCGAGGTCTTCCTGTTTGTTCTGGTTGGTGCTTCCGTAAATATTACCTACATAGAAAAAGCCGGTTTCTCCGCGCTGGCAGTTGTCGGCGGAGCCCTTATCTTCAGAATGGCAGGAGTTTTCCTATGTTTACTGGGAACAAAACTAAATTTCAGGGAAAAAATATTTACAATGATGGCCTACACTCCCAAAGCCACGGTTCAGGCCGCAATAGGCGGAATTCCTCTCTCCATGGGCTTCGCGTGCGGTGACACTATACTTACGGTTGCAGTATTAGCCATCATGCTGACTGCACCACTGGGGGCATTTGCCATTGATTTAAGTTATAAAAAGCTTTTGGAACATAAAGATGCAAATAAAGCTTAAATACTCATATATAATCTTATATCGTAGAAAATATTGACACTAGGGGGACGGGGTTCTTGGTTCAAAATCGAAGATTTTTGAACCCAGAACCCCGTCCCCCTAGTGTCAATATTTGCCTGATCAGTTGGTCAAACCACACCGAAACAGAAATAATTACTTTACAAATGCCTTAAGAACTATAGCTGCAAGTGCTGCACCACCCATAGGTCCGAGAATAAATACCCATACACATGCAATGGGGTCTGCGTTTGCGCTGATTGCTCATACGATAGCAGGACCAAGGCTACGTGCAGGGTTAACTGATGTACCGGTCAGACCGATTCCGAGAATGTGAACCAGTACAAGTGTAAGGCCG
>JAZUKG010000008.1:0-16766 GCA_045643145.1 Lachnospiraceae bacterium
AAACTGATTATCAAGACCAGAGCCCTGGGTAAAAAGGCAGACGGATATCAGATTCAGTATTCCTACACCAAAAATTTCAAAAAGGTGAAAACCAAAAATCTCAAGGCAAGCCAGGCAAAAACGCTTCGCCAAAAGATAAATAAAAAGAAAAATACCTGCTATGTAAGAGTCAGAACTTATCGTAAAATAATTGAAAATGGCAAACTAACAAAAAAGTATTCCAAGTGGATTAGCTATAAAAGAAAAATACAATAGACGAATGCAGGATTTTTGTATAAAATACTATGAGAAGTTTCAGTAGGTAGTGTCAAGTAGTATATGAAAACAGTGAATGGCCTCGATTGAAAAACAATCGAGGCAAAGTTCAAAGAGGAATGAAAAATGATTAAAAGTATTGTATTTGATATTGGTAATGTTCTGGTAGATTATAATATTCAAGGTTTCCTGGCTCAAAAAGGTTTTGAACCGGCTATGATCAAGCGTATTGTAAAGGCTTCTGTCATGAGTCCGTATTGGGAGGCATTTGAACGATGTGATTTAACAGAAGACGAGGCTCTGGTTGCTTTTGCCAGTCTGGATCCGGAAATCGAAAATCAAATACATGATGCTTATATAAATATTAAGGGTATGCTGACTATACGCCCATTTGCGATTGACCTTGTAAAGGATTTAAAAAAGAAAGGTTTTCAGGTATATTACCTTTCAAATTATTCCAGCAAGGCATATAAAGAATGCGATGATTCTTTGGCGTTTATGGAGTATATGGACGGCGGCTGTTTATCCTTTCAGGAAAAGATGACAAAACCGGATGTAAATTTTTATCAGCGCTTTTTAGATAAATATCATTTAGACCCGAAGGAATGCATTTTTGTGGATGACACACCGGTAAATGTAGAAGTAGCAGAAAAAATGGGCTTTACAGGAATCGTATTTGAGTCTTATGAAAGCACGGTAGAAAGTATCGACAAATTGGTACAGTAGCTGCTATAATTGTTTGAATTTCTGACGGGATATTTTTATAAAACCAAATCCTATTAAAAAGATAGGCTGAAAATATTGACATATTGCTTGCTATAAATAATACTTATCACTGACGACAAATAATGTGTATTAGACAGTATATATGAGATAATGCTATTCTTTTAAATCATAAATGTTAGTTACTAATAAGGTGTAAAGATACATGACTTGATTTGGAGGTACATTATGAAAAACATATTATGCTTTGGAGATTCTAATACATGGGGATACAATCCGGATACCAAGGAGAGATATCCATGGGGAATCAGATGGACCAGTAAATTACAGGAAAAGTTAGCAGACAGTAATATTCATATTATTGAGCAGGGACTTTGCGGCAGAACTACAGCCTTTGAGGATATTAGCAGACCAAACAGAAATGGTGTAAACGCACTGAAGGAGATTTTTGCAAAGCCTGCGGAAATCGATTCTGTTATCCTGATGCTGGGTACCAATGACTGCAAAACCTACTATGGAAATTCGGCCGGCGAAATTGCTTATGGTGTGGATCAATGTCTCGACCAGATTTTACAATATGTTTCACCAAAGCAGGTATTGTTGGTGTCCCCGATTCAACTGGGTGAAGAAGTATGGAGAGAGGAATACGATCCGGAGTTTAATCAAAATTCCGTATTGGTATCCAAAGAATTAAAAGCCTCTTTTCAGAATATAGCAAAGAAAAGAAACGTACACTTTCTGGCAGCGTCTGAATATGCTGATCCGAGTAGAGCAGATCAGGAACATTTAGATGTAGACGGACATAATAAATTAGCAGAAGCAATCTTTGAAAGTGTAAAACAAAACTGGAAATGTGCATAAATGCGATTGAAATGTAACGTGTGTCAAGAAAGGAATATGGAATGACAATATTACAGTTAAAGTATGTGATAGCACTGGCAAATTCGCAGTCTATGAGAGAAGCTGCCAGTAGGCTGTTTATTACTCAGCCGGCATTATCTTCAACCATTCGAGAATTGGAAGAAGAACTCCATATACAGATATTTGAAAGAAGCAATAAAGGCGTTGTCATTACGGAAGCCGGCAGAGAATTATTAACCTATGCCAAGCAGGCGGTCAGCCAGTATGAAATCATTGAAGACAGATATATAGACAAATGGAAAGACAAAAAGCATTTTAGTGTATCCATGCAGCATTATGTATTTGCACTTCATGCTTTTATCAACACCGTAAAAAGATTTGATTCTCAAAAATACAGCTATGCAGTACATGAGACCAAAACGGATGAGGTATTACATAATGTTAAAAACATGAAAAGCGAGATTGGCATTGTAGCTTATTCAAAAAGTAATGAGAAGGTGATAAAAAAGCTTTTCAGAGATTATCAATTAAAGTTTACTCCGCTTATGACCAGAGAAACCTTTGCCTATTTGTGGAAACTTCATCCATTGGCTGATAAGAAAGAGCTGTCGCTTCAGGAACTGGAGGAATATCCATGTATTTCCTTTGATCAAAACAGTGAAAGTGATTATTACTTAACAGAAGAAGCTTTATCGGATTATGATTTTAGGAAAAAGATCACATCCAACGACAGAGCGACTACAGCAGAGCTGATGGCGGCACTGAATGGTTATTCGATCGGTACGGGAAATATGACGGAGAGTTTGGCACTAAAGGATGAATTTGTCAGTATCAAATTAAAAGAAGAAGACCCGCTGACAATCGGGTATATTGTCAGAGATAATTACAAGGCCAGTGACATCGGAGAAGTTTATATAGAAGAACTGATGAAATATCAGGAAGATGTCCGGTAATAAGTAAAAGTTATCACTGACGATAATTTTAATCGAATTTTCAAATGCATTTGGGCATGATAGTATGTAAATGTAAAAAGAAAACAAAGCAACGAGAGAATTGCTTTCAATAATGAATATTTATTAACAGGAGGAATTAGAAAATGAGTAACATTAAACAGAGCGCATTAGACTTAATCGGAGGCACACCATTATTACAGCTTAACGGTTATTCAAAGAAAAGAGAAATCACACAGGCAACTGTACTGGCAAAGCTTGAGTATTTAAACCCGGCAGGATCCGTAAAAGATAGAGTAGCACTTTCTATGATTGAAGATGCAGAGGAAAAAGGTATTATAAAACCAGGTGCAACTATTATTGAACCTACCAGCGGAAATACAGGTATCGGTCTTGCCAGCGTGGCAGCGGCCAAGGGTTACAAAGCCATTCTTACACTTCCGGATACCATGAGTGTAGAAAGAAGAAATCTTTTAAAAGCTTATGGTGCTGAATTGGTTCTGACAGAAGGTGCCAAGGGTATGAAGGGAGCTATCGCAAAAGCAGAAGAATTAAATAAAGAAATCGAAGGTTCTGTTATTTTAGGACAGTTCGTAAATCCTGCTAATCCAAAGATTCACAAAGCTACAACAGGTCCTGAAATCTGGGAACAGACAGACGGAAAGGTTGACATCTTTGTAGCCGGAGTTGGTACAGGTGGTACTGTTACCGGTGTAGGCGAATATTTAAAGGAAAAGAATCCAAATATCAAGATCGTAGCAGTAGAACCGGCAACCAGTGCTGTATTATCAACAGGTGTAGCCGGAGCACACAAGATTCAGGGTATCGGAGCCGGATTTGTTCCTGATGTATTAAATACACAGATTTATGATGAAATCCTTCCAATCGAAAACGAAGATGCATTTGCAGAAGGCAGAGCATTTGCTACATCAGAAGGTATTTTAGTGGGTATTTCTTCAGGAGCAGCATTAAAGGCAGCTGAAATTCTCGCCAAGAGACCTGAAAACAAAGGTAAAGTAATCGTTGCATTACTTCCTGACTCAGGAGACAGATATTTATCAACTCCATTATTCAATGACTAAGAGAAAGCAGATCAGGCAGATATAAACAAAATAGATATATGAAAAAAGCATTAATCGCAATGAGCGGCGGAGTAGATTCATCCATCGCAGCAAAGCTGGTAAAGGATATGGGATTCGAATGTATTGGATGTACCATGAAGCTATATGACAATGAAATAGCACAAATCAGTAAATCCCATACCTGCTGCAGCGTGGATGATATCGAAGATGCCAGAAATGTCGCAAATCAAAATGACATGCCTTATTATGTGTTCAACTATATGGATGATTTCTGTGATAAGGTCATCAATCGTTTTGTAAATATGTACGAAAACGGAAATACACCCAATCCGTGTATTGACTGTAACCGATATATGAAATTTGATAAACTGTATCGCAGAGCCCTGGAAATAGGCTGTGATTATGTTGTGACAGGGCATTACGCCAGAATTGAAAATACAGATGGAAAATACATCCTGAAAAAAGCACTGGATGATACCAAGGATCAAAGCTATGTATTATACAATATGACCCAGGAGCAACTCGGGCATACACTGTTTCCGCTGGGAGTCTTGAGAAAATCGCAGGTGCGTACTCTGGCACAGGATAATTTATTTGTCAATGCTAACAAGCCGGATAGTCAGGACATCTGTTTTGTACCGGACGGTGATTACGTAAAGTTTTTAAAAAGCTATACCGGAAAAGAGTATCCGCCGGGAAACTTTGTGGATAAAGACGGAACGGTTTTAGGTCAGCATAATGGTATTGTAAATTATACGATAGGTCAGCGAAAGGGCCTGGGCATCGCGTTTGGAAAACCGATGTATGTGACGAAAATAGATCCGGCCCAAAATGAGGTCGTGCTCGGAGAAGAGCAAGATTTATACAGCAGGGCCTTTACGGTTTCTGATTTTAACTGGATCAGCGGCGTCGCACCAACAGGGCAGATTCAATGTCAGGCAAAAACGAGATATCGTCAGGCAGAAAAGCCGGCAATCGCTCACGTGCTCGAGGATGGAAAAGTAGAAGTTATCTATGAGGAAAAGCAAAGAGCAATCACTCCGGGACAGGCAGCTGTTTTATATGATGGAGATATTGTGCTGGGCGGAGGAATCATAGAAAGTAATTAAAAAAGCTGTACACAATTCGTGTACAGCTTTTTAACGTTTCATCTATTTATTTAATACAGCTTACTGGTGTATGACTTGACTGCAGATGGTTTGGCATCGGTTGATACCTGATGCTTGGTGCGGTATGCAACTACCTTGAAATCATAGGTATAACCACGTCCTGCATAAAATTCACCGGTGGTATTAGGAATGGATGTCAGAAGCTTAAATTGCCCTCCGGCAGTTCTGCCGTATACCTTGTATCCGCTGGCTCCTTTTACTTTCTTCCAGCTGACTCTTACATAGTTTTTAGAGTTGTCACCGCCAAAGGTTTTAATGGAAGTGATAGTAGTAGCTGATATTTTCTTTGGAGCAGTATAAAGGTTCGTAATCTTACTTGGTACACCCTCTATTTTGGTCTGACCGTTTTTGATAAAGGATGCGACTCTGAATTTATATTTCTTCTCCTGTTTAAGGCCCTTAACCTTTAATCGGTTCTGTTTGGTAGTACCGCAGAGTTTCCATTTTTTCTTGGCTGTATCATACAGATATACATTGTAACCTGCGATATTCTTTTCATTAGAAGCATTCCATTCTACGATGATCTGTTTCTGGGTAGTTTTTAGTGTATCCTGTCTTACATATGAGATTTGCTTTGGAAGGATGGTAACCTTGACAGATGCTTTGGCGTCTCCCTTGGCAGCTTTGGCTGTTACTGTGTAAACACCAGGTTCCTTGGCGAGGAAAGAAGTGTTTTGATAATGATACATTCCATCCTTGTCATATTCCCATTCGATATCCTTGTTCACGGCATTATCCGGAATGATTTTCATGTCATTCAGATCAAAACGTTCTCCGTTTTCTACCTGATATTCAGCTTTACCAAATGTAATATTGGTAATATTCTGGTCAGCTTTTAATGTCATGACAATAGTAGCGGTCTGAGTCGTAGTATCATCACTGTCACCCTTAATCTCAATGGCATATTTGGTACCGCCGATTACATGAAAATCTTTGGTAGCAGGGGTGCCTGGCTTAATATTTCCGGAATCAATCCAGGTAACAAAACTGTTGCCGCCGTTGTAAAACTTTTGAAGTGAAATATACCCCATGGTTTCATTTGAAATACAGGAAATAGAAATGGTTCCGTCGGTAGCAGGTGTAAAGCTGCATAAAACTCCGTCCGTAATTTCCACTTCATTTGCTTTGCCGTCAATCGTAACCGGAACTTCCTTAAAATCCATTGCATAAACCAGAACCGGTGTCATAAGCATAAACAGTACGGCAAGTAATGCTTTTACGCTTAATTTTGTTTTTTTCATTTTGAAATTCTCCCTCTCAATTTGTGAATTGTTACATAGCAGTTGCTTCTTTTATGATACTTGAATAGAGAACTCTCGTCAAATGAAGATTAAAAAAAGAAAGTACTGTAAATCCTCAAAAATTGATAGAAAAGGAATTGACAAAACCGGGTATAAAAAGCATGATTTGTATAACTAATCAAACTCATCAGAGCTTTTTGGATATGCCAATACGAGATAATAGAAAAGAGGAAGATATGGAAAAAG
The DNA here is from genome assembly GCA_045643145.1 of Lachnospiraceae bacterium. Lineage (GTDB taxonomy): Bacteria > Bacillota > Clostridia > Lachnospirales > Lachnospiraceae > SVFI01. The sequence goes on from JAZUKG010000008.1 coordinate 6,528, forward strand.
AATTATATATATTTGATATGGATGGAACGATTCTAAATACGATTGAGGATATTACGAATGCAGTTAATTATATATTACAGGAATTTGATATGCCGCAAAGAAGTGTAGAAGAAGTCAAATACTTTGTCGGAAACGGCTTATTAAAAACACTGCAAAGAAGTGTACCGGAAACAACAGACAGTGAAACGGTAGAGAAAATGTATCCATTATTTGTAGAGTACTATAAAAATCACTCAGAGGAATCTACGAGACCGTATGACGGCATTGTAGAGGTGATTCAGACGCTCCGCAATAAAAATAAAAAGGTGGCAGTGGTATCCAATAAAAGAGTAGAAGCCGTCAGAACGTTATGCGAGAAGTTTTTTCAAGGCTGTTTTGATATCTCACTGGGAGATCAGGAGGGCATTCAGATTAAACCGGCTCCGGACATGGTAGATATGGTGATAGATCATTATCAGCTGCCCAAGGAAAAGGTAGTATACATCGGAGATTCGGATGTAGATTTGTTAACGGCTAAAAATGCACAGATTGACTGCATTGCAGTAGCCTGGGGATTTAGAGACCGAGAGTTTTTAAAGGCACATGATGCAAAGGTGATTATCGATACACCACAAGACTTGCTTTTGCTTTAGGATACGTAAAGACTTTTTGACAAGCGAAAGTGAATAAAATATAATAAATTGATGTAAGAAGGGAATAGAAAAATGAAGATAAGCGACATTTTAAAAGAAGATAAAGTAACGATTTCCTTTGAGGTTTTTCCGCCAAAGGCACAGACAGATTTTGAGAAGGTAAAACAGGCAGCCTATGAGGTAGCGGCCTTGAAACCAACCTATATGTCAGTGACCTACGGCGCCGGTGGATCGACACAGGGAAATACTATAGAAATCGCAAAGGGAATTCAAAATACCTATGGCGTTCCGGTAATTTCACATTTAACATGTGTGGGAGCCAAAAAGGAATCCATCAGGCAGTCCCTTTCACAAATGCAGGAGGCAGGTATCGAGAATATTCTGGCACTTCGCGGAGATAAGCCGGACTGGATGGAGGGTGAGCCTTTTACAGATTTTCATTATGCATATGAACTCATAGAAACCATCAAGGAATTTGGTGATTTTTGTGTGGGCGGAGCCTGCTATCCGGAATGCCATCCGGATTCAGAAAACAAGGCAAAGGATATTGCGTATTTGCAGAGAAAAGTAGAGGCAGGCTGTGAGTTTTTGACAACACAGATGTTTTTTGACAATAACCTGTTTTACAACTTTTTATATCATGTCAGAGAAGCAGGCATTTATGTACCGATTGTTCCGGGAATCATGCCGATAACCAGAGCAAAACAGGTGGCAAATGCAGTTAAGCTGTCCGGATGCAATGTGCCGGAACGTTTCAAGAGCATCGTAGACCGCTTTGGTACAGATAAAAAAGCGATGGAACAGGCCGGTATCATCTATGCGACAGATCAGATTATTGATTTGATTGCAAACGGTGTGAATCATATTCACATCTATTCTATGAACAATGCAGCCATTGTAAAAGGCATTCAGGAGAATTTATCCGCAATTATAGGTTCATAATAAAATATTAATTATATAGTCTAGGTAGACAGAAAGTAGGAAATATGAAGGTATTAATGGTAAACGGAAGTCCCAAGGCAAACGGAAATACGAAGGCAGCGCTCGAAGAAATGAGAAAAGTATTTGAAGCAGAGGGTATTGAAGTAGAAATGCTTCACATCGGAAACAAGGTAATTCGCGGCTGTGTAGACTGCAGAAGCTGTGCGGGCACAGGTAAGTGTGTATTTGATGATGAAGTGAATGTCGCAGCAAAACTGTTTGAAGAAGCAGATGGCCTCGTAGTAGGCAGCCCGGTATATTATGCTTCAGCCAATGCGACATTAGTAGCATTTTTAGATCGTCTGTTTTTCAGCAGTCATTTTAACAAGACTATGAAAGTCGGAGCAGCGGTTGCTTCTGCCAGAAGAGGCGGTTTGACAGCTACTTATGACGAGCTCAATAAATACTTTGGTATCAGCGGAATGCCGATTGCAGGAGGACAGTACTGGAACGGAGTTCACGGAAGCAAGGCAGGAGAAGCAGCTCAGGATACAGAGGGTATGCAGCAGATGAGAACTCTGGCTCAGAATATGGCTTTCTTGATGAAGTCTATTCAGCTCGGAAAAGAAAAGTTCGGATTGCCTGAAAAGGAACCAACTACCTTTACAAACTTTATTCGATAAATCATTGACACAGAAAACGGAGAGAGAAGACATGGATATTAAAGATATTTTAAGTATATGTGACCATACCTTATTATTACAGGGATCCACCTGGGAAGAAATTCAGGGAATTTGTGATGATGCGATGAAATTCAAAACAGCATCTGTTTGTATTCCGCCTTGCTATGTAAAGCAGGCCAATGAATATATGAAGGGAGAAATCCCGGTATGTACTGTAATCGGTTTCCCAAACGGTAACCACACCACAGCTACCAAAGTATTTGAAACCAAGGATGCGATTGCAAATGGTGCCCAGGAAATTGATATGGTTATCAATGTGGGCATGTTAAAAGCTAAAAATTATGAATATGTATTAAACGAGATTAAAGAAATCAAGGCAGCATGCGGTGATAAAATCTTAAAGGTAATCATTGAAACTTGTTTATTAACAGATGAAGAAAAAATCAAGATGTGTGAAATCGTAACAGAGTCAGGTGCAGATTTCATCAAGACATCTACCGGATTTTCAACCAAGGGCGCAACCTTTGAAGATATCGAGCTTTTTGCAAAGCATGTAGGACCAAATGTAAAGATGAAGGCAGCAGGCGGTATCGCTTCCATTGAAGATGCAGAGAAATTTATCAGTCTCGGTGCAAACAGACTCGGAACCAGCCGTATCGTAAAGATTGTCAAGAATCAGTAAATATGAAGGTAGTACTGGAACAGATAAAAGACGGTGCTGAGGAAGTGGTCATTCGATACCATGAGATGAATGATCAGATTCAGGACCTAATTGAATATATAGACAGACAGGACAGGACCGTGATGGCATATTTTGATGGGCAGCAGTCCATCATCAAGCTAAAGGACATTATCTATTTTGAAAGTGTGGACGGTGTCACCTATGTATATACCAAAGATCAGGTTCACAGGTTAAATCTTTCACTGGCTGCAATAGAGGCCGGCTATCCGCAGGAGGGCTACTTTAGATGCAGTAAGGCCATGATTATCAATATTTATCATATTGAAAAGCTGAAAAGTGAGCCGGGTAACCGAATCGATGCTTTGATGGATAACGGGGAACATGTCATTATTTCCAGAAGATTTGCAAAGAATTTGCGGAATCTTTTGAAAGGTCAAAATTAGGAAAAGGAGAAAAAGATGAAGGCACTCAAAAGATATTTAACTGCTGAAATCGGAATCGAGTTTAAAGCCTGTCTGTATTTCTTTGCTATCTTGTTTTTCTACAGTGTATACCGGATAGCAAACGGAAGCTGGCAAGCAGATATTATTGTGATGGCAGAAATCATTTTACTGACCTATACCATGGGTTATATCCAGGTGTATTTCCTGCGAAATTTTGAAGAAACAGAAAAAGTAGGAGTATTCGAAAGTGTTGCCAGTGTTGGCTGTGCACTCGTATATACCGTATTTAGCTACATACTGAACTGGTTTGATAAAAACATCGCAGTGACAATCGGTTACTTTGCTTATATGGTATTGTGTATGTTTGCAATGATATTCGTATATTATGCTAAAAGACATATTGATACAGAGCTTTTAAATGAGGATTTGGAACGTTTTAAATCAAATAAATAAAGTGTTTTCTGAAATCAAAATTAAGAAAAAAGTGCAACCTACGACTCGTAAAGTGCATCTTACGGGTTCGTAGGTTGTTTTTTATTTTTGCTTGGGATATGTTGAGATTGTAACAGGTAGTGTCAAGTAGTTTATGAAAAATGAAAAAGAGACAACAAAGGAGTACACATATGGATAAGATTATTGAGATTCAACATCTGACAAAAACATATGGAAAAAACAGAGGAGTGAATGATTTATCTTTTTCTGTTAATCAGGGAGAGATATTTGGATTTTTAGGACCAAACGGTGCAGGAAAGTCAACCACCATTCGAAGCATCCTGGGTCTGATTACATACAATCAGGGCGATATTAAAATCCTGGGAAAGGATGTAAAGACAGAGGGCGTTCAGATCAGAAAAGAAATTGGATATATGCCTTCGGAAGCACAGTTTTATCCGGATATGAAGGTAAAGGATGTCATAAAAATGGCAGCCAACATGCGAGGTCTAAACTGTGATGCAGAAGCAAAAATGCTGTGCGAGAGATTAGAAGTGCCGGTCAACAAGAAAATCGAAGAGTTATCACTAGGTAACCGAAAGAAAGTCAGCATAGTGTGTGCGATGCAGCATCAGCCAAAGCTTTTTATCTTTGATGAACCAACCAGCGGACTGGATCCGTTAATGCAGACAGAGTTTTTCAAACTCATTCAGGAATATCAAAAGAAGGGTACGACCTGCTTTCTTTCTTCCCATATACTGGGCGAAATCAAAAAGTACTGTCAAAACGTAGCCATCATCAAAGAGGGTAAACTGATTCGAACCGATAAAGTGGAAAACCTGACCAAGACCAGTACCAAGCATGTGCATGTATGGATGGACGGAGAAGAAAAAGAGTATATGTATAACGGCGATGTAAATGAACTTTTGGATTCTCTGAGAGGTCATAAGATAAAAGACATTATCATCGAAGAACCACAGTTAGAAGATATCTTTATGCATTACTATGAATAACTTGTGTCAGTATTGTGTCAAGTTTTCAATAATAGGAGGAAAAAATGACAATCTATAAACATGAATTAAATGAAAATATGAAATCTTTTTTGATTTGGATGCTGAGCGTGGCAGGAATGTGCTTTGGATGTATTTTAATGTATGCGAGCGTGGAAAATTCGTTGGGAGAATTAGGTGATGCTTTTTCCAATATGGGAGCCATGTCGGCAGCACTGGGTATGGACAGAATCAGCATCAATACCCTGACCGGATATTTTGCTACGGAAATTGCGATGATTCATTCACTGGGCGGAGCGATGTTTGCAGCGATTTTGGGAAGCAACTTATTATCAAAAGAAGAATATGGTCATACTGCAGAGTTCCTTTTGACTTTCCCGGTATCGAGAGGCAAGGTAGTCATGCAAAAGCTTTTTGCCATGATTACGATTTTAACAGCATTTCAGGCTTGTTGCAGTTTGTTAAATATGCTGGGCTTTGCAGTGATGAAGGAAGAAATCGAATGGGAGCACATGTTAACGCTTTCCGGCTTGCAGCTGTTACTCTTTGTGGAAATCGCAGCCATTACATTTTGCATTTCGGCATTCTCCAGGAGAAATAAAATGGGAGTCGGCCTGGGTATTACATTGATCGCATTTTCTATGGATCTGATGTGCAGAATTATTCCCGCCATTGAAGATGTAAAATATGTCGTTCCTTTCTACTATGTCAATGCGACAGATATTTATACTGATGCAGAATTTACCGGTGTTTATTATATCGTTGCCATAGCAGTGATTCTGGTATCAATTTGTGTAGCTTACTATAAATATAATCAGAAAGATATTTCAGCATAAACACTTATTTTAGATACCATTCTTTTCAAAGAACTGATATAATATTCTGTAGGGTTTTAGATTTATGATTGGTTTATGAATCTAAAAATGAGAATAGTATAGATGGGAAGGAAAAAGAGAGTATGGCAATTATGGAAAGACCGGTTGTGACCGGGATGGACGACGGGGGAAAATATTGGTCGCAGAAATATGATGATTTCTATGTAAAGGCATATGTTCCGGCTACAGAAATCGACGGACAGGTAAATAACTATACCTTTCGCGCACCTTTATTACTGGTATTTGAAGAACAAAACCAATCTATGGAGGAGGCTATCGCATTTGCGAAAAAAAGCGGTCTTTCAGATATCGCTTCCAATGTAGATGCATCTGTTTTATTTGTATATCCGACCTGCGAGGGCGGCTGGAAAAATGCAACTGAGAGCTTTTATCAGGCTGTAATTAAAGAAGTAAAGATGGTACCGGATTATCATGATGGTATCAGCGAGGATAACAATTTCTTTACACAGACCTTTGATGGTTACTATATCAGAGGCGCAAAGTTTAGAGCTGACATTTACAGCTACGGCGCATCGGCTGATTATGTGGCTAAATATTTGTTAAACACCATTGACGGAGAATATCTTTGGGGACCGGGTGAAATTACACCGGCTATGTGTTCCATGGAGCGTTTATCAGTCATTCCGGATGTAAAACGAAAAGATATTGCCATTCTCAGTGTGGCAAACAGTGAAGAAGTGAACGCAGCATTTCAGGATTGTGAAAACCTTTTAATAAAGGCTCAGGCAGACTATAAAGAGGATTTCAAAGCCTTTGTACGCAAGTTTAAAATGTGGTGCGGTCATATTGAAATCGAACCGGATTTTGAAGAAATGAATATGACAGAGGAAGCAGGATATGCACTGGTAAAGACCTCTGCAGATAACAGAAGCAAGGTAAAAGACACTAAAGAACACAAGGTAGGCTACTTTGCATACTACAACAACGGAATCTTTGATAACGGACCGGTTCCGCTGGTTATCGGCTTCCACGGAGGCGGAGATTCCTCTATGTATTTAACCTTTGTTGCCGAATGGTACAAGGTAACTCATAAATATGATTTTTTGTATGTATCTATTGAAAATCACCAGTTTGTGACAGCAACAGAAGCAGTTCAGGTAATTGAGGAATTAAAGAAAGTTTATCCGATTGATGAAAAGCGAATTTATGCAACCGGATTCTCTATGGGTAGCGGAAAGTGCTGGGATTTATATCAGGAATACCCGACTGTATTTGCAGGTATGATGCCGGCCAGTGCACTGTTCCCGGTTTGGGACAACCCGTTTAGCCCACCACTCGGAGATCGTATGAATATGACACATCCTGTGCCGTTATTCTATTCAGGAGGAGAGGCTTCACCACTTCCTGAACTTCCGTTCCAGGAAGCTACCTGTCTGGAAAGAGCACAGTATGTAGCGACTGTAAATAATTTGAAAAAGGATTTTGAATCTCTCAAATTTGAAGAAAAAGATACCTGGGATCAGCCTGTTTGGGGAATCGCAGGAGACAGAACCGAAGTGGTTCATGATGACAACAGAAACAGTGATTTGACCATTCACTATTTTGACAGTAAAGACGGTGTTTGCAGAACTGCCCTGGCCAGTGTCAGTGGACAGCAGCATGAGTACAGACATCACTCAGCAGAGAATGCATGGAAGTTTATTTCCGCTTTTACCAGAGAATAACAGCTGAAAAGAGTCTTTACATTCTGGGGATAGAGTGTATAATAACAAAATGCAGAAAAAGTCAAACAGTGAAAGGAAACAGCTATGAAAAAGATATTTATAGACGGTAGTGAAGGAACAACCGGACTTCGTATTTATGAGCGCTTCATGAATCGTGATGATATAGAAATTTTGAAAATTGATCCTGAGCTCAGAAAGGATCCTGAGGAAAGAAAGAAACTGATCAACCAGTCAGATATCACTTTCCTGTGTCTGCCGGATGTGGCTTCCAAAGAGTCCGTATCCCTGGTAGAAAATGAAAATGTAGTTATTATTGATGCCTCTACTGCACACAGAACAGATGCAGGGTGGGCTTATGGTTTCCCGGAACTTTCTCCGGAGCATAGAGAAAAGATTAAAAACGGAAAGAGAATCGCAGTACCGGGATGTTATGCATCAGGCTTTATTTCAATGGTTTATCCGTTGATTGCAGGTGGTATCCTGCCAAAAGATTATCCGGTTTCGAGCTTTGCAGTATCCGGTTTTAGCGGCGCCGGTAAAAAGACCATTGCCGTATATGAAAGCCAGGATCGTCCACAGGAATTTTCTTCTGCGAGAGAATATGCACTGACTCAGCAGCACAAGCATTTAAAGGAAATGAAGGCGATCACAGGATTGGAAAGAACGCCGCTTTTCTCACCGATTATTGATGACTATTACAGCGGAATGATTGTATCCCTTCCATTATATGTAGATATGCTCGCAAAGCCTTGCACAGTAGAATCTGTTCGTGCATTCTTTGAAGATTATTACAAGGGAGAACCGTTCATTAAGGTATCTGAAGCTGAGGATGAAATCGCAGCCAGCGGATTTATCGCAGGAAACGGCTTATCCGGATGGGACGGATTAAAGATTTATGTGACCGGTAACGAGGAAAGAATCGTAGTAACCGCTCAGTTTGATAACCTGGGCAAGGGGGCTTCCGGTGCAGCAATCCAGTGTATGAACATTGTTATGGGTTGTGATGAAACCAAGGGACTTGATTTATAGGATGATTTCGTTTTAGACCGCTATAAAGAGAGAAGATAAATAATATAAGAAGATATGAAAAGAGACAGTTTTAAAACAGACTGTCTCTTTCTTTTTATTAAATTGATATGAAGAAAATGATATAAATATTTCCGGACCGGATATAAAATTATTTCCATATACAAATTGGATACATTTGTCTGAGAGAATATTGGTAATAAGAGGGAGGGCCAAGTTATATGAATCTTTTATTTCCATATGAAAACATAAATACAACTACATTAACAGAAGATGCTTATACGCATTTGGCAATAGAAGAACTCGTAGATTTGATTGCTGTTACAACAGAGGAAAAAGAACTGTTGAGAAAAACACTTTCAGTTATTCCGTGCGATGCGAATACTGCGATTTACAGACAGGAAATTTTGCGCGATTTTATGAATGAGGCAACGCTTTGTGATGAACTCGGAGAGGTATTAAAAAGTCTGGATGTATTAAAAGAATACAGAAATCACAGCAGATTTACCACTCAAAAGAAAGCGAGTCTGTGGGATCTCATTGATTATATGGAAGAAATGGGTGTGTATATTGAAATCGTAGAAGGATTGAATACATTTTTCCAAACCCATGAGATTACTTCCCAGGGATTGATCGACATCAGAGAATTATTAAAGGAAGTCATTGATACCGATTCGATAGAAGAGCTAAAGGGAATTGTTCAGGGACTTCGTACTGAGATTTCCACTCTGAAAAGTCTTTTGGTTGGTATTAATTTGACTCCGGAGCTAAGGCCCGAAGAAATCAGAGTATTGCAATACAATACAGAACCGTATCAGTCACAGTTTACGAAAACCAGCTGGGCTTTATCTTTGGCTGCCAGAAGAAAGTATCAGTATCAAGTACCGTCTCAGTTTATGAAATATGTTTGTGATGATATGGAAAAGGAACTTTCCAAAAATGTGCAAAGATACAAAGCGCAATTAAAACAATATGTCAATTTCAAGGGTTATTTCCTTTTGGATATTTGCAATGATTTACGTGTGATGCTGATGATGGCAAAATTTGGTCGTAAATTAAAAGAAAGCGGTTATACGATTTGTTTTCCCAATATTAAAGGTAACGCTGATACAGTAGAAATAAAGGGAATTTATAATGTACGTTTGACAGCGAGAAAAGTTCAGAATATAGTAAAAAATGATTTTGTATTCAGTCCGCAGGAAAAGATATTTATCCTGACAGGACCAAACAGAGGCGGAAAAACCATGCTGACACAGGCATTGGGAATCAATGCATTGTTTGCAGCACAGGGATGGTTTGTCATGGCGGATTCTTATCAAGGCTATCTGTTTGAAAATATCCTGACTCATTTTCCTGCAGATGAAAATCTGACACTGGATTTGGGACGTTTGGGAGAAGAAGCGACCAGAGTACAAAAGATTGTAAAAGCGGCAAATGAGAAAACGATGGTTTTATTAAACGAGACCTATTCCTCCACCAGTTCTCAGGACGGACTATATCTGGCCCAGGATTTAGTACATATCCTCAAGCATAAAGCGATACCTACTGTGTTTAATACACATATTCATGAACTGGCCAGAAGCACGGCAGAAATGAATGCTTGGGAGGGTGAGAGTGAAATTGTCAGTCTCACGATGGAAATAAAAGACAATGTAAATACTTACAGAGTTCTGAGAAGTCAGCCGGATTCGTCTTCCTTTGCCAAAAACATCGCTTTAAAATACGGAGTGACCTACGAGCAGCTGCTTAATGAGTCATAAAAGGAAAGATATATGTCAGAAAAGTATATAAATCCGGATTCGGACGGAAGATTTTATGAATTAGAAGAAATGGCGAGAGTAAACTGCCAG
>JAZUKG010000009.1:0-4494 GCA_045643145.1 Lachnospiraceae bacterium
GAACCCGGAATACAGAATGCCTGAAGACCTTCACCGATTGCTGCAGCAGCATCTGCAGCCTTACGGCAGTTCTTCTTGATTGCAATTGCAGCACCTACTGTGTAAGCCCACTTTGCATTTTCAAAACAGATTGGCTGAATACCTTCGATGAGCTTATATACATCGATTCCAGCAGCCATTGTAATTTCTTTACATTCCTCAATAGATTTGATACCATACTGATCTAAAACAGCCTGGATCTGAGGCAATCTTCTTTCATATGATTCAAATAATGCCATCTTAATTATCCTCCTATTCCTTACTCTTTTCTTGGATCGATGACACGTGCTGCATCATTAACACGTCCATACTGTCCCTGTGCTTTTTCGAATGCTGTTGCAGCGTCATTTCCGGCTTTGATGAAATCCATCATCTTACCGAAGTTAACATACTTGTATCCGATAATCTGATCATCTTCATCAAGTGCAACACCTGTAATATAACCGTCTGTAAGTTCAAGGTATCTAGGTCCCTTAGAAAGAGTTCCGTAAGTTGTACCAACCATTGAACGAGCTCCTTTACCAAGGTCTTCAAGACCAGCACCGATTGCAAGACCACCTTCAGAGAAAGCTGACTGTGTACGTCCGTAAACGATCTGTAAGAATAATTCTCTCATTGCTGTATTGATAGCATCACATACAAGGTCAGTATTTAATGCTTCCATAACAGTTAAACCTGGAAGAATTTCTGCAGCCATAGCAGCTGAATGAGTCATTCCTGAACATCCAATAGTTTCTACTAATGCTTCCTGAATAATTCCTTCCTTTACATTTAAGGATAATTTACAAGCACCCTGCTGTGGTGCACACCAGCCAATACCGTGTGTGTAACCTGAAATATCCTTCACTTCTTTTGCCTTAACCCATTTTGCTTCTTCTGGGATTGGTGCACAGCCATGATGTACGCCCTGTGCAACTGGACACATTTCTTCCACTTCTTTTGAATAAATCATGTGAAAACTCCTTTCAAAGATGTACTTTAATTATATCAACAAATCGAGTGATTTCGATCTGTCAAAATCATCCTAAATATTTTCTCATATAAAATACAAAAAATCTAGTATTTTTTGGTTATTTCCTATTTTTTATCATTAGGCTTGGTCTTTTTTCAGCTTAATTTTCGGAACAATCTTTTGAGGTCCCTTGTAAATCATATTTTCATTGATGGTTCCTCTGACATTGCTAAGCGGATAAATGCTGACATTACGACCTAAAATAGTACCCGGATTCAATACGGTATTACATCCCACCTGAGTATAATCACCGATAATAGCACCGAATTTACGAAGCTTTGAATCCATTTTTCCGAGTGGGAATTTTACTTCAACATTGGAATTATCATTCTTTACATTTGAAGTAATAGCGCCTGCTCCTAAATGAGATTTATATCCCAAGATACTGTCTCCTACATAATTGTAATGAGGAACCTGAACTTCATCAAAAATAATACTGTTTTTTACTTCAGTAGAATTACCGATTACACAGTTTTTACCAATAATGGCATTCCCGCGAATGAAAGCACAGTGTCTTACTTCTGTACCTGCATCAATGATACATGGTCCTCCAATATAAGCAGTTGGTGCGATTTTAGCATCTCTTGAAATCCAAACATTGTTCCCTCTCTGTTCGAATTCTTCAGGTGGAAGTCCCGGACCTAATGCTTCTATAAAAACTCCGATACTAGGTAAAATCTCCCAAGGATTCTGTACAGAATCAAACATGTATTTCGCAAGTGTATGATCTGTATCAAGATAATTGCTCACCTTAAATATTTCCATAACATTTCCCTCCAAAAGTTATTTTTTTTCTTTACTATTCCCTATTTTATAAAATCCGCTGGCAACAACAAATTTTGTTCTTAACTGATTGCTGTGATTGTTGTGTTTGACAAATTCTGTACGTCTTTTCACAAAATCCTCCAACTTATTCAAGTATTCTTCGCTGGTAATTTCACCATTAGCTACTAACGTAAGCCCCTTTTCCCAACTAGCAGTCAGCTTTGGATCCAGCATAGGCTTCATACTTAAATCTACCACATCATATATACTTTCACCCAGTAATGTAGGAGTAATAATCTGTGTTTTTTTATTTAAAGCCAGATAATTGTTATTCACCAGTTTTTTCAATATTTCTGCTCGGGTTGCACTCGTTCCGATTCCGCTACCTTTAATCTGAGCTCTGAGTTCCTCGTCCTCAATGAGCTGACCGGCATTTTCCATGGCTAAAATCATGGAGCCTGAATTGTATCGTTTCGGCGGAGAAGTTTCACCTTCTTTTATATGAAACCCGTTACATCTAATTATATCATTTTTTTTCAAGGATGAAAGCATATTTATTAAATTCATGTCACAATTCGTCTCTTGTTCTTCTTCCTGAGTCGAATCCGATTTTTCATCCTCTTTATTTGCTGTGTTTTTCTTGAAACTATAGTCTAAAAGTTTCAAATATCCCGGCTGAAGCAATACCTTAAAGTTTGCAAAAAACGACTCTTTTTCCTTTTTCAGAGAAAGTGCTATTTTTTGATACTCAGCCGCAGGGCAAAAGATACTTAAAAATCTGCGAACAATGATTTCATATACCTTTTGTGCTGTAGGATGAAGACTCTGATATGCATTTAAGCCCTGACCGGTCGGAATGATAGCATAATGATCTGTAATCTGCTTATCATTGACATATTTGGTCTTGGCAAGGCCTTCATAGGTCTTCTTTTCCATAATATATTTTACAAAAGGACCAACATCCAAAAAATTTGACAATCCTTTTATATTTTTGGTAATTTCCTTGGAAACAGCTGTAGATAAAACTCTGGCATCTGTTCTCGGATAGGTGGTCAGCTTCTTTTCATAAAGCTCCTGTACAATCTGAAGGGTTTGATCCGGAGTAATTTTAAACATCTTGGAGCAATCATTTTGAAGCTCTGCCAAGTTGTATAATAACGGCGGATTCTTTACTTCCTTCTTACGCTCAATCTTTTCAACCTTCATTTCTAAAGGCGTAACAGCGGATAAATCATCAATCAGCTTCTGGGCATCTTCTTTTTCCTTGAAGCCGTTTTCCTTGTATAAAAGCGTAGATTCAAAATAGTCTGAGCCTTCAACTGCCTTCCATTCTGCTTCCATTGTCTGACCGGATAAATCTAAATCAGCCATGACTCTGTAAAATGGTGTTTTCACAAACTGACGTATTTCACGTTCTCTGTTAACGACCATTCCCAGTACACAGGTCATAACGCGTCCGACACTGATGACTACCCTGTCCTGATTCAAAAAATTTTTGAGTGTATATCCATATTTCAGAGTTAATACTCTGGAAAAATTAATACCCATCAGGTAATCTTCTTTTGCTCGTAAAAACGCAGCTGAAGATAATGCATCATATTCTGATAAATCCTTTGCTTCGCGTATACCACGCAGGATTTCTTCTTCTGTTTGCGAGTCAATCCAGACTCTTTTACGTTCTTTACCGGTAACACCTGCCTGCATTTCAACCAAACGATAAATATATTCTCCTTCTCGTCCGGAGTCAGTACAGACATATATGGTTCCGACGTCCTCACGATTTAAGATTCCCTGTACAATACCAAATTGTTTTTTTACAGAATCAATAACCTCGTACTTAAATTCCTGAGGCAGAAAAGGAAGCGGTTCCATGGACCAGCGTTTCCACTTTTCATCATATACTTCAGGATAACTCATCGTAACTAAATGACCTACACACCAGGTTACAATCGCCTCCTCGGATTCTAAATATCCGTCACGGCTTTTCATATTATATTTTAACGCTTTTGCAAATTCCTTGGCCACACTGGGCTTTTCTGCGATAAAAACCTGTTTCATATTTCAGTTAAAAATCCTTCATACTGATTAATACAATAGAATCCTTAATCTTTGCCTCTAAACACAACTTTTCATCAAAACCGCCAACGGCCATTAAATATATTACCTTTGGTTTGATCTTTGCCATATAAGCACGATTGCAGTATTCTTCATAATCTTCATAAGTAACCATTGGACTGGAGAAATCACAAAATCCAACAGCAAAGTCGTTTTCTTCATTTTGACTTACAAAGTCAATTGTTCCGGTCTTACCTTCAATATATCCGGAACGAACAAACTGGAAATTCAGTTGTTTGGTCTGATTCCAGAAAAGCATATATTCTCTGCAAACCTTTGCATAATAGATTTCACCATACTCTTTCAAGGTCGGCAAAATGTATTTATCATAAAACTTTTCAGGGCTTAATCGGTAGCAATTACTAAAGTTTGGATATAAATATTTAAACCAAAAATGTACAAAATGATTGGAAATACGATAAATACCCTTTTTCTGATTGTCCTTACCCGGAGTATCAAATGAAAATACCTTTTCTACCAGTTCCAGTTCCATTAAATTCTTTAAATAAACACTGATTTTTGCACGGGAAAACTCTGTATGTAAGTACAAATCATTTAACTTG
>JAZUKG010000010.1:0-11046 GCA_045643145.1 Lachnospiraceae bacterium
TCTGGTTCGTCTCCTCAAAAGACGTCTTTTTAGGGCCTTGGGACGAAACGGGATTAACGGATACAAATATCCCTTATTTGAAAGTGTCTGGTTGTTGATCAGTTCATACAGGCAGATTCCGACCCCCAGCACCAGCCCCCATACACCAAACATCTGCGTAAATACCAAGGTTAAAATGCGCATAAATTTGATGGCATAGCTCAGTTCATAATTGGTTTGTGTATAGTTTGCCAGGGCCACAAAAGCCATATACAAAAGCGGCTCTGAATTAAACCAGCCGCTTCCGACCGCATAATCTCCTAAAATCAAAGCCGCCATAATACTCAAAGGCGTCGAAAGCATGCTCGGTGTATTCACGGCTGCCAGTCTCAGACCGTCCAGAGCAATCTCCAGCAAAATAAACTGCCAAAACACAGGCACATAGGCACTATCCTGCATCCTTAAAAAGGAAAAGCCTGTCGGAACCAGTTCCGGCCTTAAAACGGTAATCAGGAAAAGTGGTGTGATAAAAAAGGATGCAATTCCGATTATCATTTTGGTAATTCTCAAATAGGTGCCTGTAATCGGCGGAAAATAATAATCGTCCGCTTCCTCCAATATATCAAACAGACAAGTCGGTAAAATCATCGCTTGGGGCGAATTATCGACCAGCAAAACGACATTTCCTTCCAGTATTTGTGCAGAAGCGGTGTCCGGTCTTTCTGTATATCTGTATTTTGGAAACGGATTGAAGCATCTTTTCTCATACAGACACTCTGCGAGACTTTGCTGATTCATGGTCATCGCATCTACTTCAAAGCTGTTGAGCTTTTCCTTTACAATCTTTAGCATCCCCTTATCCACTCTGTCTGCCATATAGACAATTGCAATATCCGTTTGACTCATTTTACCTTTTTGCAATATTTCGATTACCAGATTCTCGTTCTTTATTCGTCTTCTGATTAAAGCAGTATTGACTACCAGCGTCTCCACAAAGCCATCCTTTGGTCCGCGCAGTGTTTTGTCCTTGTCCGGTTCTTGAACACCTCTGGCCGGATACTCCCGGATATCAAATAAAAATGCCTGTTCAAATCCGTCAATATATAAAAGCATATTTCCTTGAAAAACACCAAGCATAAGCTGTTTTATACGATTTTCACTCCTGGTATCTGCAAAAGGAATATGACGCTTTAACAAAGAGTCTGCATCTTCCAAACTCCAGTCAAATTTACTTTCCATACAAAACTGCATGATTTTTTGTATCAACTCGTCCTTACCAAAGCCGTTCAGATAATAAAGAACTGCCTTCCTTTCGTTAAAATCGAACTGTCTTTCCACCAAATCATAATTTACACCAATATGAAACAATCTCCTAAAAACAGTCTGGTTCTCCTGTATGGACTTTGATAAATATCTTTCTTCTGTTTGCATTCCAGTCTCCCATTTTTGAACATTTCTTTTATATTCGGACATATAGATTTTATGTCCGAATGCTCACCAAAAATATCATGTCCAATTACCAAATTTTCCATGCATAAAAAATCAGAATATGTTATACTTTATACAGTATTTGGTCAAAATGACCGAGCTGTAAATCTCAGAAAGACGAGGAAAGAAATGGAACAGATTAAAATTCAATATTTAGATGACACAATTGAAAAACTCACCTACATTGACGGCAAATCAGATTGGATTGATTTAAGAAGTGCTGAGGATGTAGAACTGAAAAAAGGTGATTTCAAACTCATTCATTTAGGAGTTGCCATGCAGCTTCCTGCCGGCTATGAAGCTCATATCGTGCCGAGAAGCTCTACTTTTAAGAACTTTGGAATAATCCAGACAAACCACTGCGGAATTATCGACTGCTCTTACTGTGGCCCAAATGATTATTGGAGAATGCCGGTATACGCACTCAGAGATACTGTTATTCATAAAAATGACCGTATTTGCCAGTTCAGAATTATGAAAAATCAGCCAACCATCGAATTTATCGAAGGAACTTTGGACGGACAGGACCGCGGCGGATTTGGTTCTACCGGAAAAAACTAATACATAAAAACACATAAAAAAAAGCAGATGAATTTCTTCATCTGCTTTTTCATGTTCATTTTTATTTGAAATTATGACTGACACAATAAAAACTTACGAATAGCTTCTACTGCTTCCTGTGCATCTGTTCCTTCTGCTTCGATTTCAACGTCCATACCTTCTGACCAATCAAATGCCATAATTCCCATAATGCTTTTTAAATTTGCACGTCTGTTTTCTGTTTTAGCGTGCAGTTCGCTTTCATACATACATGCATTCTGTACGATCTGTGCAATCGGATTGCTATAGCTCTTAAAAATGTTTGCAACTTTAACCTGCTCTTTGTACATATAATTACGCTCCTTTAATTTTCTGTCTACTCCCAATAAAGCGTCCTATTTTCATTTCTAAAAACAAATATAAAGACCCTTTTACATATTCAAACAAGATAAATATACCTTATGCACCATGGAAAAACAAGGGTAATAATTTATGATAAATATAGGTTTTTCCATGATTTTATATGCACATTATACCAAACTATACCATTGCGCTTTTAATTGCAGCTAAAAGCTCATCGTATTCTTCGTATGCAGGAAGCTGTGGATAAGCTTCTTTGATTGCATCTGTACTCTTGAATAAAAAGCCTGCCTTACTGTTTAAAATCATGCCAAGGTCGTTGTGACTGTCACCGCTGGCAATGGTTTCATATCCGATAGACTGAAGTGCTTTCACAGTGGTAAGCTTTGACTGCTCACATCTCATTTTGAATCCTGTAATTTCACCGTTTGGAGCTACTTCCAAAGTATTACAGAAGATAGTTGGCATACCCAGTTTTTCCATAAGAGGTCCGGCAAACTGTTCAAATGTATCACTGATAATGATTACCTGTCCCATTTTACGAAGTTCATCCAAAAATTCCTTTGCTCCCGGAATCGGATCAATCTTTGCAATTGTTTCCTGAATTTCTTTTAATCCTAAACCATGTTCCTTTAAGATTCCCAGTCTCCATTTCATGAGTTTATCATAATCCGGCTCATCACGAGTAGTTCTGGTAAGTTCAGGAATACCGCTTTCCTTTGCAAATGCGATCCAAATTTCAGGTACTAATACGCCTTCTAAATCAAGACAAGTAATATACATTGACATTTTATTTCCTCCTAAATGTAATCTCAAATTGTAATTTTCTCATACAAGCACTCAGTATAAAGCATTCTCGTTGGTCTGGCAAGATAAAGTCAAACATTTCATATCAGAGAGTACCAAATCCTCTTCATCATGCGTAACCAAAATCAAAGGCCGTCCCATTAAATATGTATTGATATAATCTCGTGCTTTTTCTTTATTTTGCGAATCCAAACCATGAAACGGTTCATCCAAAAGAACACAATCACTGTCAGAGAGCATGGCACTAATCAGTTCCGTTCGTTTTTTCATACCCCCGGAAAACTCCCGAATACATTTATCCTCTTCTTCAATCCCCAGCTGTTTTAAATGCTTTCGGATGATATCTTCGGTTTTAGTCCCATTTTCCTTTTCACAGGCCATAATCTCAGACATAATACCTCTTTGAAGTCTTAATGCAATATTTTGATACGCATTCATATCCTCCATAAGATGCGGTTCCTGAAAGGCCATACTAAAGCTCGCCTTACAAATCCTTGCATTCTGATTTAACTTTTTACTGTCAATGATCTGACAAAGAATATATAAAAGTGTTGTTTTACCACATCCGCTTTTTCCCATCAGACAAAGCTTCTGTCCTTTCTGCAAAGAAAAAGACAGCCGTTCAAACAAAAGCGTTTCCTGATAACCAAAGCTTAAATCTTCAACACAGATTGTATCCTGTTTTGTTCTGTTTTCATTTGCACTTTGCGGTCGGATTGAGTTTTTACATATAGCTAAAACACCTCGAAAAACTCCTACAATCAATTTTTCCAGCAATGCTCCGACTACAATTACTATCAAGGTCCAGGCTAACAATTCATCCGTTGCCATATAAAGCTTGGCATCATACATAGCTCTTCCGATGGAATGCGCAGGAATTCCGATAATCTGCGCAGCAATTCCTGCCTTGACAGACATAGATACCGCCAGTTTAAAGGTCGTCATAAATGACGGTGTAATCTGAATTAAGATAATCCATTTAAAATAATCAAACCATGCAATGTCATATACCTTTTTTACATCGCGCATTTTGATATCCTGTCCCTTCAGACCTTCAAAAATTCCGGTATAAAATATCGGAAAACTCATAAAAAAGGCAATGATTCCGGCCAAATTTTTGCCGGAAACCCAAACCAGCAAAAGTAAAATAAAGGATGTAACCGGAGCTGTTTTAATCACATATAATAAAGGTTTGAAAAGCTCATCGACAAGGCTCATTTTAGCTGCAACTGCGCCTAATACAATGCCAAAAAGCATTCCTGCTAAAAGCCCCAGAATAATCTGTCCAAAGGACAGACAAACCGTTTGGTAAAAGCTTGGCATTCCTAAAAGCATAATACTCTTTTGAATAACCTGCCACGGTCCCGGTAAAACAATCGGCAAATGCACAATAACTGCCAAAAGCTGCCAGATGAAAAGCCAGAATAAAACGAATACTGCTTTATATATCCAATAGCTGATATTCGATTTTTTATTCGTTTCCTTCCTTGCTTTCATAATAGAAATCATCTCCCGGCACGTTCTGGCCTACACTTTCCGGATTCTGTTCATATAATACCTGCAAATATCCGTTTACACATTTTTTCATCAGCTCACCGGTCATAAAAGTAATATGACAGTTTGGAATGGCTTTCTGAGCAATCGGTGCCTTTACAATATCCAGCTGTTCAATTAACACACTGGCTTCTTCCGGCTGATTGTTTACGAAATCAACTGATTTTTCATATGCTTCCAAAACCAGTTTTAATGTATCTTCATTTTGTTCAATATAATCCTTGGTAGTTACCAATACGCCTGTAACCAGCATGCTTTCTTCGGTTACATTGTTCCATTCTTTATTAAAGTCAATGGCAATTTCCAAACCTTCAATCTGAGTCATGGCAACAGTTACAAAAGGCTGTGGAAGCATCGCAATTACTTCTCCTTCTGTTTCCTGCATCAAGGAAACAATTTCTGTTGCTTCCGATTTCCATTCAATCTGAATATCTTTGTCCGGATCCATACCATTTTGAGTCAATAAATAACGCAAACTGTATTCCGGTGTGGTTCCCTGTCCGGTTGCATAAATTGTTTTACCCTTTAAATCCTCAAAAGACTTAACCTCGCTGTCTTTTGTAACAATTGACAGAACTCCCAGTGTATTGACTGCAGCGGTCACTACCTTGCCTTCTGACTTATTGTATAAAACACTGGCTAAATTACAAGGAACAGCAGCCATATCCAGCTTTCCGGTTAACAGAAGCGGAGCAATTTCATCTGCTGACTTACCCATAGTAAATTCAAAAGTAAAACCTGTATTTCCGTCTGCTGCTTCTGCCAGCATCTGGGCCATACCCATGGAAGTTGGTCCTTTTAATCCTCCGATACGTACGCATGGCACATCTGCATTTTCATTCTTTGCTTCATTTTCTGCTTCTTCTGCAGGCTCTTCTTCCTGATTTACATTCTCTTCTTCTTTTTCTACCACTTCCTGGTCTAAATACTCCTGTGTCTCTGTGACTGCTTCTGTCACCATCTGGGCAGCTTCCTCCTCAATACCGGAAGTATCAGCCTGTCCGCAGCCTGTCATAAACATACTGCAAAGTCCGATTGCAATTAACATTTTAAGTACTTTTCTTTTCATAATATTGTCTCCTTATTTGCGTCGATTGTTTACAATCGAGGTTATTCACTGTTTTTATATACTACTGACATACCTTAGTCAATCATGGTTTTTATAAAAAAGCCGATAAACCCACAAATAAGGCACTCATTATGAGTGCCTTACTCTGTCTATCCATATTTATAACTCTAAATCACAAATTTTACAAGTTATGCTTTGACTTATTTATAGTCTCCGCAGTGTAAAATCGGTGCCTTATGGTCTGTCTGTTTGAGAGATGCCTGCACATCAATCACTCTCTGATTGCTGCTTCCCTTCCAAAGAAGCTTCATATCCTTGAGTTCATCCACAAACTCACCATCCACTAAAACATCTACATACTGCATTGCAGGATAATGTGAAACATTTTCCCAAACATCCCCGGTATACAACCAAATGGTTTTATTTGGGAATTTTTCTTTGATTTCAGCCATCAGATTTCTGACATCCAGACGATTGGCTGAATGAAGCGGATCTCCTCCGGAAAAGGTAATTCCGCTGATATAATCCTTTTTCAATTCTTCAAAAATTTCCTGCTTAGCGTCTTCGTCAAACAAAAGTCCTCCGTCCGGATCCCAGGTAAGAGGATTTTGACAGTTTTTACAACAATGTGTACAGCCTGCAACCCATAAAACCACTCTGAGGCCGTCTCCGTTAAGCATATCTGCTTTTGTAATATTATGGTATCTCATCTATCTTATTTCCTTACAAATTTCTACATACTCTTTCTTTCGCTGATTTCTGCCATCTTGGCTTCGGACAAACGAGTATCTCCATGTACTCTCGAATATGCTAAATATCCGTTCATTCGATCAATCTTTGTCAGATTGCGGCTTCCGCACTTTGGACAAACATCCATTTCCAGTTCCTGATGTCCGCAGTCATCACAATATGCCAGTGACATATTTACACCTTCATAAAAGCCCATATCCATAGCTCTGTGAATCAGTGTCTTGATTGCCTCTAAATTATAATCAATCGGATATTTTACATACTGAATCTTTCCGCCGTTTGAAAGCTCCCAGAAACGATATTCCAAATCCTGCTTTTCAATCGGGGTAATATCTTCTGTTACATGACAGTGGAAGCTGTTGGAAACATAATCCTTGTCAGAAACACCTTCTACAATACCGTATTTTGCTCTGAACTGTTTTACCTGTAAACCACAAAGGTTTTCAGCAGGAGTTCCGTAGATTGCATATAAATTGCCGTCTTCTTCCTTGAACTCATTTACCTTCTGATTAATGTGTTCCAGAACTTCCAGGGCAAATGCTCCGTCTTCTACTAAAGACTTGCCGTTGTAGAGCTCCTGAAGCTCATTAAAAGCAGTAATACCAAAAGAAGCGGTTGCACTCTTTAAGATTGGTTTGATCTTGTCATGAAGCTCTAAATTACCGCCCAGAAATCCGCCTTCACAATAAGCCAAAGGATTGGTGCTGGCTCTCATTTCTCCTAAATATGCATAGGTTCTGATGTGAAGCTGACGAATTAAATTCAAATAATAATCCAGTACTTCGTAAAAATCTTTACTTTCCTGACGTGATTTTGCCAAAATCATCGGCAAATGAAGCGAAACAGCTCCGATATTAAAACGACCCACAAATACAGGTGAATCCTGATCGTCTGCCGGATGCATACCACCCTTTTCATACCAAGGTGAAAGGAAGGCTCTGCAGCCCATAGGTGAAATAACCTTGCCATACTGTTTATACATGCTGGCAATATAGCCTTTTCCGGTCAAAGAAAGCCAATCCGGATACATAGTCTTGGCAGAGCATTTTACACCTGCTTCAAATACGTCCTCAAGCGGCTTACCCGGTCCGTGAAGATTTTCATCATAAAGGAATACAATCTTAGGGAATAAAACAGGTTTCTTGTGTTCTTTCTTTCCCTGACCTCTTCTTCTGACATTTAATAAAGAAATGGTAGCCAGTTTTGCAAATCTTCCGGTTCCGATACCGGCTGTTACTGTGATGAAAGGATAATCGCCACGGCTACTTGCTACTGTATTAAACTTGTATTCCCATCCCTGGAAGCCCTGTTCAAATTCTTTGACTACATCTGCATAAGCCTCTGCTTCTGCAGTTTCCTTATCAATACCTAAACGTTTATATTTTTTGATATTTTTTTCATAAGATTTAATCGCATACGGCTCCAAAATCTTGTCAACCTCAGGAACTGTAAATCCGCCGTACTGCTGAGAAGCTGCTGATAAAACAATATCTCCGATTACATCAAACGCAACATCCAATGTCTTTGGCTCGTTATACCAGATATTTCCCATTTCAAATCCGCCGCTCAGTACGTGTGCCACGTCAAATAAACAGCAGTTCATGGTATCTCTTCTGGCAGACATATCATGTACATAGATATATCCGTCTCTGCAGGCCTGAATCTCTTCTGTTGTCATAAAGAATTTCTGATATAATTCCTTGTTAAACTGATTAAAGATCAAGCTTCTCTTGGTAGATACCAAAGCAGAGTCTGTGTTGGCATTTTCCTTGTCACCAACATACATGATAGACTGACTCTTCTTATATACATCATCCATCATCTGAACAAAATCCTGCTTGTAATTACGATAATCACGATAAGATTTTGCTACGATAGGTTTTACATCCTCTAATGCAGATTCTACAATATTGTGCATAATAGGAATCGGAACCTCGGTAGTATCCAGGCTGTCCACCTTTTCTACAACATATTGACAGATATGTTCTTTTTCCTCATCTGTAAATTTTGTTAATGCTCTATATGCTGATTTACCAACAGCATCAATAACCTTCTGTACATTGAAGGTTTCAAGGCTTCCATCTTTTTTAACGACCTTAACATCCTTTTTAGGTACAAAAATCTTGCCTAAATTCTTTTCGTTTTGATCCTTTTCAAGTACTTCGTTTCCCACTTTACTACCTCAATCCTTATAAATAACTAAAAAATGACACATCCCTGTAGTTAACAATATTCTGTTTTTATGTTAACGCACAAACACAACATCTTGTGGTGTCAGTTCCTTAGTATAAAAGATGACACCCAAAGTGTCAACGAATCGGCTTAGAAAAAAAGTAACAAAAAAAGAGCCAATTCTTTGTAGTAAATTAAGGCTCTTTTTTCCGTATTTTATCTTGACAAATCCATAATAGATTCGAAACCCTTGAAAACAGTGGATTTGACGCATTTTTATTGACTAGGTCGGTCATAGCATTTTATATATTCTGTCTAAATGCCTACGGTACTCCTCCAATATATAGTCCGGCCCTGACAACAATATCTTGGGGGCTACACCGGTAAGCCACCCAAAAAATTGTGGAGAAACCGTGACATTGACTCTCGCCATATACCTTCCGTCTTCTGCTTCTCTGATATAAATATCTTTTCCAAAGCGATCAAACAGAATATTGCAGGCATTTGCCTCCAGCTTCAGACTCACAGTCTGTTCCTGTCCTGCAAACATACCGAATTTATGCTGGGCATAGCTGGCCGGATTCATCTCTTTGGCTACATTTTGTCCCAGTCTGGCTTCCTTTATTGTTTCCAGCTTTGCCATTTTATCTACTCGGTAATGCTTCATAATACCGGTTTCTTCATCATAGGCTACCAGATAATAGTTTTCATCTCTCCACAGCAGGAAAAACGGACTCACCTGATAAAAGGCTCCGTCTTTTCTGAAATGCATTTCCTTGTCCGGTCCCCATTCATAATACAAAAATCGAATCTGTGTATTTTCCTGCATTGCCCTGTGAATGGTATCTACATTGATAAAAATACTTTCATTGCTGTTTTTGATTCGGTCCATTACATAAACCTGTCTGGAGAGCTGTTTTGCCTCATATGGGCTCACCAGATGCTCCAGCTTATGAATCAGCTCATTTGATTTCTTTATTGTAATAAATTTAGAAGCAATTACCGCATCTACCAAAAGCTTTAGCTCTGCCAGTTCAAAATCTCGTGAAGCCAAATAATATCCCGAACCATCCTTTGCCTTGGTTTTTAGTATATCCACTCCAAATTCACTTAATGCTTCCATATCGGAATAAATACTCTTTCTTTCGGCATGGATTTCTTCTTTTTCCAGCATCTCTATCAGTGCTGCTGTAGAAAGCGGATGCTCACTGTCACTTTGTTCATATAAAAATTTAAGTATATATAAAAGCTTTAGCTTTTGTTTTGCTGATCTTGCCATACAATTTCCTCTAATTGCCACAAATTTTTAATCTGATAATTGATTTTTAAATGTTCAGGTATTTCTATCTTTTCTTTTTTCGAATAAAGACAACAGTCAAGGCCTGCATTGTTTGCCCCCTGCATATCGGAAGTAAAGGAATCCCCTATTACCAGAATATCTTTTTTATCAAAAGAAACACCGCTTTTTTTCATTTTTTCAAAACAGGCTTCAAAGAATGCCGGGTCCGGCTTATCTGCTCCCATTCCTTCGGAAATATAAATATCCTCCATTACTTCTGAAAAACCGGCCAGTGTCAGTTTCTTTTGCTGCACCATAGTAATTCCGTTTGTAATGATATATTGTAAGAAACCTTCTTCTTTAAACTTTTTACATAAAGTAAAGGAATCATCAAAGTAATAATAGACACTTCCCAGCGCTTCTTGAAAAAACAGACAAAACTCCTCAATGTCTATTTTTTCGAGACTGTGAAAATCTATCTGCTTATGTTCCAGCGTTCCTCCCGGTTTGAATTCTTGAAACAGGTCCAAAAAACGTTTGGTTCTGACCTCTTCCTTGGTCACCTCTTTCTTTTCCAAACGCTTCCAGTAGGCATCATTAATCGCTGAATAAACAGCATGTATCTCTTCATCTGCGTCCATGCCGTAATGGGCAAATACCGTACGCAGGGCTTCCTTTTCTGAGGCAATAAAATCGGTCAGAGTATTATCAGCATCCCAAAACAGAACGGAATATCTTTTCTTTTTATCCATGATTTTCTCCTTAATAGAACCCTCGCCATGCATAAATCAGCTATGCTGATTGGCTCGGGCTACATATCAAGTTTTCACAAAAACTTGACACAAGTTAGAACCCTCGCCATGCATAAATCAGCCAGGATAATAAAAAAACGATTGACATGCGTCAATCGTTTTTATATTAGCTGTCGATTTCTGTTTCACCTGCTAACGCACCGGCTGCTGCTTCTTTTGCATCTTTTTTCTTACGAAGAGTGATGCCGATACATACAGCAATGATACATAATACTACGATGAATACTAACAATAAT
>JAZUKG010000011.1:0-2849 GCA_045643145.1 Lachnospiraceae bacterium
ACCGCATACGGAATGTAATATAAAAAAGATTTGATATATTTATTTTCTATTTTGTTTTTCACCAATACAAACGGAATGACACGAATTAAATATGTCACACCGGCCATAATAAATAAATAGCTCCAATAATTGTAAATCATAATTATCTCCTGACCATCTCCTACTGTTGTTCTTCACTTACCATATCGTCCTCTACAGGGAAAAGGAATGCTCCGAACAATGCAGCTAATATGGCTGTAATACTAATCGTAAGTCCTGAGGTTAAATTTTTAAGTCCCGGTAAGTATGTAAATAATAAACTCAGTACAATCGCAAATAAAACAACATATAATACAGATTTTTGAGTTTTCATTTCCGGTACGACTATAGCCACAAACATTCCATAAATCGCCAGTCCCAATGCACTGATAACGCTGGCCGGCAATATGCTTCCCAGTACTGCTCCCAGTAATGTTCCCATAGTCCATCCGATAAATGGTAATGTAAACAAACCAAAGAAATAGGATCTCGATACCGAATCCTGTGTCATAGAAACAGCAAAGATTTCATCAGTTGTTCCAAAACCTAATAACCATCTGTATATACCACTAAACTTTGAATCTACCTTTTGAGATAAGGATATCGTCATAAAGGAATATCGAATATTGATTGTAAGCTGCGTTATAATCATTTCCAAATAATTACCCGGGGCCAGCATCACGCCGATTCCGGCAAACTGACCGGCTGATGTCACATTCAGCATGGAAATAAGGGTTGCCTGCCACCAGGCAAAGCCGGATTCCACAGCTATAATACCAAAAGCAAAGGATACGGATAAATATCCCAGTGCAATCGGAATACCATCCTTTAATCCTTTTAAATATTTCTCTTTCATAATAACTTCTTTCTAAATACTAGTCTAATTAAATAGTCTAAATATATAGTCTTAATCAAATAATTTTCTATTTTATCACATAAAAACATATATTAAGATACAATTGCCCATCTGAATTTCGTAGAGCGAGCTCTACCGTTTTGAACACATTCTTCCGGTGTCGGTCTAATGGCATCTTTTGCAATATCCTGATATATGCCTTCTTTTTTGAATTGTTTAAAAGATTTCTTTACCAAACGATCCTCCCCTGAATGGAACGTCAGAATGGCGATTCTAGCTCCCGGATTGCATACAGTGGGCAGTTTTTCCAGGAATGCATATAAAACCTCAAATTCGCTGTTTACGTCGATTCTGAGGGCCTGGAATACACGCTGACAGGATTTTTTGATCATATCTTTTCTTTCTTTTTCCGGTAGGAAAGAAAGCGCCTGAGTAATTGCTTCTCTTAAATCAGTCGTTGTGTTCATTTTTTGACCGTTCTTTCGCTTATGGAATACGACTTCAGCTATTTCCTCGGCGTACGGTTCATCTGAATTTTCGATCATCATACCGATAAATTCTTCTTTGGTTAAACTATTAAGTCTGTCTGCAGCACTTTCTCCTTTTTGAGGATTCATTCTCAAATCCAGCGGGCCATCAATCTTATAGGAAAAGCCTCTTTCCGGATTATCTATCTGCATGGAAGATACGCCCAAATCAGCCAAAATAAAATCAAATTTGCCGCCTTCCTGTGCTACTTCATCTATATTAGCAAAGTTAATCAGCTTTTTAGTAAAAATCTTTTCATCATATCCTAAATCTCTGAGTCTTTTTTCTGTTTTTTCTGACTCAATCGGATCTACATCCAATCCGTAAATATGACCGTCACCCTTTAAGCATTCCAACATAGCTTTGGTATGACCGCCGTATCCAAGAGTGGCGTCCAATCCGCTTTGACCTGGTTTGATCTGCAGAAAATCTATGATTTCTTTTACCATGATAGAAATATGCATACCGGCAGGTGTGTTTCCTTTACTGATAATATGTTCGATGTCTTTTGCATATTTTTCCGGCTGATGTTCTTTGTATTTTTCCTGAAATGTTTTCGGATGTGTTCCTTTATAACGCTTTCGTCTTACGTGTTTTACTTCGTTTTCCATAGTCACCTGTTTTCTATCTTTTATACGATACGTTTGAAAGAAAAAGGCACTCTCATAATGAGAATGCCTTTCTATGTTTGAAATCAAATAATTATTTCAAATAAGAATTAGAACTTACCAGCTGTAGCTGCTTCTTCGATAGAAACGGCTGTAGATACTGTCATACCAACCATTGGGTTGTTACCAGCACCGATAAGACCCATCATTTCTACGTGAGCAGGAACTGATGAAGAACCAGCGAACTGTGCATCTGAATGCATACGTCCCATTGTATCTGTCAAACCATATGAAGCAGGACCAGCAGCCATATTATCTGGATGAAGTGTACGACCTGTACCACCACCAGAAGCTACTGAGAAGTATTTCTTACCAGCTTCAAGTCTTTCTTTCTTGTATGTACCTGCAACTGGATGCTGGAATCTTGTAGGGTTTGTAGAGTTACCTGTGATAGATACGTCTACATTTTCTTTCCACATGATTGCTACACCTTCACATACATCGTTAGCGCCATAGCAGTTAACCTTTGCACGTGGAGAATCAGCATCTTTTGAGTAGCATTTTCTAGCTACTTCTTTAACAGTGTTTGTATATGGATCATATTCTGTCTCAACGAATGTAAATCCGTTAATACGAGAAATAATCTGAGCTGCATCTTTTCCAAGACCATTTAAAATAACACGTAATGGAGTTTTACGTACTTTGTTTGCTTTTTCTGCGATACCAATTGCACCTTCAGCAGCTGCAAATGATTCATGACCAGCTAAGAAAGCGAAACATTCTGTTTCTTCTTCAAGAAGCATTTTTCCAAGGTTACCATGTCCAAGACCTACTTTACG
>JAZUKG010000012.1:0-2825 GCA_045643145.1 Lachnospiraceae bacterium
GACATTTAATCCGTTTGAAGGCGTACAGTCACCAAAGGTAATGGTGGGAATCCCTGCCTATAACGAAGAAAAAAGCATCGGGAGAATCGTAACATACGCAAAAAAATATACGCCTTTCGTTGTCGTAGTAAATGACTGTTCAGCAGATAAAACTGTAGAAAAAGCTGAAGCAGCGGGGGCATATGTTATATCTCATGCAGCCAACACAGGATATGGCGGCTCCGCACTAACAATTTTTGAAACTGCACAGAAGTATGAACCGGATGTATTAATCCTCATGGATGGCGATGGACAGCATAATCCGGAAGATATTCCGCGATTCGTTGCTAAAATTCAGGAAGGATACGATGTAGTCATCGGCTCACGCTATCTCGATAAAAAAAGTACTGAGATGATTCCATTCTATCGTAAAGTTGGAATGAGAGCATTAGATACCTCAACACGCATGTCTGCCAAAACACTGGAAACAACAGATGTTTTGTGCGGATATCGTGCCTTCAACAAAAATGCCTATACCAAAATCCATCACTTAGACACGCAGTACCATGGATGTACAGATATTATCGTTCAGCTAAGTGAGCATGGGATGAAATTCGGAGAGATTTCAGTTGAAGTCAGATATGATGTCGGAAATACCTCAAAACGAAATCCTGTCTCCCTCGGTTTAAATCTCCTTGCAGGAATCATTCAGATGATGAGTATGAAACGCCCGATTCTTTTCTTCGGGATTCCGGGACTACTCATATTCATAATTGGTCTGATATTATCATACAACGTATTAGTACAACAGGAAATTACTACAGTCTTCCCTGCAGTACTTACCCTTGTCTCACTTATTTTAGTCTTAGTTGGAGCGCTTCTCTGTACTGCAGCTATTATTCTCTATGCAATCGCCGGTGCATTCAAAGAAAAAGACTAATCACCAAATATCCCAAATTTAATTTTCATTGAACCTCTGAGATAATATCGCTTCAGAGATATTCACATTTCAGTATCAAACAGATTTTGAATAGAGATTGTCTGCTTTCAGGAACCTTACATTAGTCTCCACTTCCCTGAAAGAAACGAACCGTCTCTTCTAATCCCTCCCTTAAAGAATACTGTGGAGAATAGTTAAACGCTTCTTTTGCCAGAGAAATATCGGCACAAACAGAACTTGTTTCCTCCTGACGTACAGGTTTATAGATAATATCAATATTTGTTCCGGCAATACGCTGAATTTCAGAAACAATAGTATTTAACGATGAAGAAACACCTGAGCCTATATTAAATACACCAGACACATTACTCTGCACCGCAAGAATATTCGCAGAAACAATATCCTTAACATAGACAAAATCACGCTTCTGTTCGCCTGAACCAAAAATAACCGGAGATTCTCCATTAACAATCATTTTACAAAATCGTGGTATTGCGGCAGCATACTCTCCCTCAGCACTCTGACGTGGACCGTATGTATTAAAATAGCGAAGAGATACAGATTGCAAACCATATTCTGACAAATAATGCTCACATAATTTTTCCCCATCAATTTTAGATTCAGCATATGGAGATAATGGACTCAGCTGCTGTTTTTCAGAAATCAATGATTCAGTTGTTTTACCGTATACCAGAGCTGATGATGAAAAAATTACTTTTGAGACATCTGCCTTGGATGCTGCAGATAACAGATTTTCTGTGCCGCAGACATTAATCTCATGAACTTTATTCTTTTGAGTAAAAGATAGTGGGGCGTTACCAAATGCAGCAAGATGAAATACACCATCAATTTCAAATTCATGAAATATATTTTGAATCTCAGATGAATTGGTAATACTTCCGGAAACAACTGTCACCTCATTACGAGTATCAGTGTATTTTCTTGTAGATAATAAAATAACACTGTGACCATTTCTCACCAGCTCATCAACAAGATGAGATCCAATAAAGCCTGTTCCGCCAGTCACCAGATACTGCATAGTATTCTATAATATAATTGAACGGATTTTCTAATGAGACTTTGTATTTGCTATGCTTCCATACTGCAGATAGAATGCCACTCGTGTTTTTTCATTTTATCTGTGCTGCCGCGACCATTGGGAGCGGCTCGGCCGAAGGCCGAATCTGTGGCATAATCTGCGTCATCTGCGTCTGGGGATAGATAACCCACTAAAAAGTAAAACCCCCTTTCACTTTCTCAAAAATATAATCTGTGTCTGGGGATAGAATACCCACTGAAAAAGTAAACCGGCTTACATTATAAATAAATCGAATACCCATTGAGTGACATCCCCACTTTTTTCACTCTACCTCATCAAAACCCCCTCTCCAAAAAATCAAACCTTATACCTAAGGTTTGACTTTCAAAAAAAGCCCCGCGTAAAACCTTCGCCGGAGACAACACTCATGCATGAAATAGTTCCCGACTCTGACCGGAACACAAATCCGGAACACAAACTCACCGTCATGGCAGCCCTTCCTGCCTACAACGAAGAGCGCATGATAAGCATAATCGTAGACGCCGTAAAACCCTTCGTTGACAGCGTCATAGTAATCGATGACGGCTCGAAAGACAAAACCGTCGAAAACGCCGAAAACGCTGGCGCCATGGTTTTCCGCCACGTTGACAACAAAGGCTACGGCGGCGCACTGCAAACCATCTTCAAAGTCGCCAAAAAATACAAACCTGACATCTTAATCATCCTCGACTCAGACGGACAGCACGACCCCAAAGACATCCCGCGCTTCATTGCAAAAATCAAAGAAGGCTACGACTTAGTCATAGGCTCCCGCTTCTTAGCCAAAGAAACCATAGACAAAATCCCAACCTATCGCAGAGTAGGCAT
>JAZUKG010000013.1:0-2765 GCA_045643145.1 Lachnospiraceae bacterium
TTCCCTGATACGCGAAGATGACGTTAATCAACTAAATATCATTGCTCCGTCGACAGGGCAGGAGCTCACACAGTTGCCGCACATTGTGCAGCGGGACTTGTCGACCTGATAACCATAGCCGCCTTCATGGATCGCTTTCGCGGAACAGACATCGGCGCAGCATCCGCAGGCTACACAACTGGATGTGACAGTCGGAAATCCTTCTGTTTTGTTACTGGCTCCACCGTTGATCTGGTTCAGTTTTTCATCCGTGATTTCAAAGCTGTCTTTTCTTGTCATTGTAAATAACCTCCTTTATTTGATCATGATATGTTTGAAAAGAGTTGCCCCAACTGTATACAAACGGTTTGCAAAATGAGAGAAATTTGTCTTTACGATTCTCACTTCATGAACAGAGACGAAGTCTTTTGTTAAGGCCTCCCCAGGATCAGTCTGTGACCATCATAGTTTTCTTTCAGAGGCTGACCACATTGCGACAGTTGGCATCGCATGCGTCCACTTTCCAGTATCCGTATTGAGATTGCGGATAATTCACGCTTTTGCTACTGACCCAAAGTCCGTTTCCGGGCATTGCGTCACCGCCGCTGATCTGTTCCAGTGATTCCACGTACACTTTTTTAGCCCATGGCATTGTTCCTCCTTGTTGATTATTTGGCTCTGTCATTATATACGTATCATATACTCCATATAGCCAATATTCAAGTAGCATTAGTTATTAGTAGTTACTCAAACTTCCCATACGGGAAATAGCTGTCGAACCTTGAAAATTCTATAAGAACCAAGACAGTTAATATGATAACCGGTAGAAAGTCTTTTCGTAAGCGCTCTATAAACGCATGGTTTAAAGCCCTGGATGATTCCAGTAAAATACTGACAGACTGGTGGAACGGGAAATGAGATGAACGGAAATAATTACTGTTCGCAGAATACGGTTTGCCTATACTATATTTGTCGTTTTCTAAGAGACCAGATATATTCGACATTTGATGACCTTTTTCCTTTTGGTTATTCATGCTTTTGCATGTTTATGATTTAAGAACAGTCCCTAGCAGATAGTAAAAACAAATAGCTGGATCGAATATCATCTATAGGCTACGTTGGTTTCAGAGAAAACTTGACTGTTATTAGTCTAGGCAATTACTTTACGCTCTACTAGTACCGAAATATACATTGTAGGAAACGGTCTTTTGTGGTATAGTATAAAAAAATATGTGAATATCTGTCAAACAGACATAAATAACGTTCTCAGGAATAATTAGCAGCGGCAATTTTCAAGAAAAGGACAAAAGGACAAAACTTTTTCGCCGGATTAGCCAATTGGATAAAAGGCACGTATATATTAGTGTAAACTGACAACGAAGTTGTCAACAAATTAATAAATGGAGGACGAAAAAGATGAAAGACATCGAAGCAAAGAAAGTTGATCTGAACGACGAAGCCATGGCAAATGTTGTCGGTGGCGCGGGAGAAGAATCTCCTATCCCTGGTGCGTTTTTCTATGATGGCTACTGGAATGTAGTAGTTGATCCTCAACCGAGCCAGCTGAATGGCTACAAATGGTGTTATCGGATTAAAAACGGAAAAGTCACAGGGATCACTATCCAGATTCCAACCGATAAAATACCATCATAAAGTACTGGCAGCGAATTTCGAATAACAGAAAGCCAGTGAACAAGATAATAGCGCCTAATGACTCTCCTGCCGTGGATCAATCCACGGCGGGCATCTTTTTGTCTGCCGGAGCGGAAATCAACTGCGCCGGGTTTTTGATAAAGCCAATCAACAGCCTCTGCATGGTGCGTCTTTCATATACAGTCTGTATTGGCAGATCTTTGCAGTCATCATCTTTTCTCAGAATCGACCAGGCCACACGGTACAGCATACCGCTGCGGGCTTAGATTTCTGAAACAAACCTTTCTTTCTCCAAATCATTTTCTCCCTGACGCAAGCATTGTTTGCCGGGCCTCTTTTGTAGCTACACCTATTAGACGTATAAAGCAGGATGTTGCGCCGAATATGCCTCTCAGGTATACAGGTAAATCCACGAACCTACAAACTGGAGGTCATTACATATTGTCTGAAGACAACTCTATTTTGCTCGAAACAGGAAGCCGGTCAATCAAAATCCGGGAAATCTAAAATACACTTTAGATTTCCTGGATTGTTCAGATGCATTCAAATGTCTGAAAGATAAACCATGACAGACTGCAGAGACAGGTTCTGACGTCCTGAACCATATATTTTCATTGAAGTTAGACTCTACGCAAGATGAAATTATGAATAAATGGTTCTTCGCAAGCAGGGCCTAAAAGGCCCTTATTCGCTTGTTGGTGGCAGCGCCCCAATCCCCTTTGAGCAGAGCAAGCTCTGCGGCTGTAGTAATTCACGAGTGAAAATCAGAATTGTATTCTTCAAGGCAAGAATAACGAATATAAAAAATCTGGGAAAAAGTCCAGCTTTTGGGCTTCGGCCTTGTCAGCCCTGAACCGGAACTTAGTTTTGCAATTAACATGCCCAACAATTTTCATTTATACTGGCTTTTCCTCTTTTTCATTCGTATACATAAGTATAGCAACCATGTGAAAGGAGATCATCAATATGAAAGAATAATGGAAGAGTAGTGCAGAAGCAGATATCAGGGAATCAGACAGTACTGGCTAATCAAGATCCTTACTGCGATTTACAGTTTTTACGGTAAATGATGGGATGCTTTTAAAAGGAACATTCGATCTTAAGGAGTAAACACCATGAAAACGAAAGAAGAA
>JAZUKG010000014.1:0-2864 GCA_045643145.1 Lachnospiraceae bacterium
AAAAAACATTTTTAAAATGTAGTTCCGAAACGCTGACTCTTTTCATTGCTTCGTCAATCACTTTTTCATCCAATAAATGTTCTTCAATATAATTGATGGTGTCGTTTAATTGCTTAAGCATTTCCTTACCTCCTTGCCACAGATTATAGTAGCTTTAGGAAACCTTTGCTCGATTTTATCATTATAAAAAAATCGAATTATATTTTTACACATCTGCAAATTGTAATTTGTCAGTATTAAAGTTTCAGAATTTCATCTGCAATTTCACGAACGGTTTTATTGCTTGTATCAATGCTCATGTACCATAAAGTAACAGAACAACAAATTCCAATGACAGCCGCTACTATTCTGTATAAATCTGTTTTTACTTGATTTTTTAACCCATTTATGATATACTTTAGAAAAAATGAGTGAGGTGGAAAGATGATTAGCTTTTCTTGCAAATAAATTGGAATATACAGTGATACTGTGTTTTACAGTACCATTGTACCCATTGCAAGAAAGTTAAAAGTCTATTCACTCGATATATCGTAGGTGTATCACTCTTGATAGGGGTGGTACTATTATGCTGTGACGAGCTGCAAGAATTGACTTTCTTGCAGCTCTTATTTTATGTTCTTGATCCCTGGAATAAAGGAGGAATGCGATATGTCGATGATCCGAGTCGAGAACCTTACCTTTGCCTATCCATCCAGCTATGATAACATTTTTGAAAATGTCAATTTTCAAATTGATACAGATTGGAAACTTGGGTTTGTTGGAAGAAACGGTAGAGGGAAAACAACCTTTCTAAATCTCTTGCTTGGAAAGTACGAATACCACGGGAAAATACAAGCCTCTGTGCAATTTGATTACTTTCCATATCCTGTGAACGACAAAAACAGATTAACTACGGATATTCTCTCGGAAGTCTGCCCGCTGGCGGAAGAGTGGGAGCTGTTGAGAGAACTATCCTACCTGGAAGTCCGTGATGATGTACTTTGGAGGCCATTTTTTACGCTTTCCAATGGAGAGCAGACCAAGGTGCTGCTTGCCGCTCTATTTCTGAATGATGGACACTTTTTACTGATTGATGAACCGACAAACCATTTGGATATGAAAGCCAGAGAAACCGTTTCAGCATACCTGAAACGGAAAAAGGGATTTATCTTAGTCTCTCATGATCGCTGTTTTTTAGATGGCTGTGTTGACCATATCCTGTCGATCAATCGGTCAAACATCGAAGTGCAAAGCGGAAATTTTTCTACTTGGTTCACCAACTTCCAGCGTCAACAAGAATTTGAACTCGCTCAAAATGTGAAGCTGAAAAAAAGCATTGATAATATGCAAAAGGCAGCTAAAAGAACTTCTGTCTGGTCAGACCGAATTGAAGCGTCAAAATATGGGAACGGCCCGGTTGACCGAGGGTATATTGGTCACAAATCTGCCAAAATGATGAAACGCTCAAAGGCTATCAAAGTGCTGCAGCAACGTGCAATCGAGGAAAAGTCCGGCCTTCTCAAAAATTTGGAAACCGTAGAAGATTTGAAAATCGC
This sequence comes from Lachnospiraceae bacterium, assembly GCA_045643145.1. Taxonomy (GTDB): domain Bacteria; phylum Bacillota; class Clostridia; order Lachnospirales; family Lachnospiraceae; genus SVFI01. Next base: position 1,536 of record JAZUKG010000014.1, read on the forward strand.
TCCGCTTCCCTATTTTTCAGATACCTTAGTGACTTTCTCTGATGTTGTACCGATTTTTGACGGCAAAAATGTCTGCCAGCCAATCTCGTTTACAGTAAAACAGGGAGAACGCATTGCCCTTGATGGAAAAAATGGTTCTGGGAAAACGAGCCTTCTAAAGCTACTGGTTGGGCAACAAATAGAACATCGTGGGACAGTTGCAATAGGTTCTGGCATGATATTGTCCTATGTACCTCAAGATACTTCTATGCTGAACGGTTCGTTATCAGAGTTTGCGGAAGCCAATCGTGTTGATGAAAGTTTGTTTAAGGCAATCTTACGGAAAATGGATTTTTCTCGAATACAGTTTGAAAAGAAAATGGAGGATTTTTCAGCGGGACAAAAGAAAAAAGTGTTGATAGCAAAAAGCCTTTGTGAACAAGCACATCTGTATGTGTGGGATGAACCTCTTAACTATATTGACATCTATTCTCGAATGCAAATTGAAAATCTGATTAGGGAATTATCTCCTACAATGATCTTCGTAGAACATGATCTTGCATTCAGAAATAACATAGCGACAAAAAGCATTTGCCTGGCTGCCGAATAGCAAGAAGTGCTGCCGCCCAGCCAATCCCAAAATTGAATAAACCGCCGCCCAACGACAGCACATGAAGCAGTAAATCTTGAAAAAGATTTACTGCTTTTTTGAGCCCATTTTTGGCAAAACAGGCAAGGCGGTGGTGTTTAGAGTGAACAGGAAATTTATACTGCAAATAATTCTCGCCGTTCTCTATCAGCTTTTGCTTTTGGTCCCTACCTCAATCAGATTTCCATCCGGATCGTAAAACCTTACAACAGTCTGTCCCCAACTGTGAGTCATCAGTTTATTTACATACTCTGTTTCAGGATAAAGCGTGTCGAGTTTCCCGACAAAACCTTCTATATCTGTCTCCTCAAAATACAGTTCACATGAATTGTTTTTCCATTCAACATCTTTCTTAAGAAAATCCTTCCAGTACGATTCTGCCTGAAGTACCAGTCCTTCCGTCAGTATCATATTCCCATCATTATCTACTGTCAGCTCAAGGCCAAACAGATCATGATAATATTTTCTTGATTTCTCGATATCCTTAACAACAATCAATACGTTTTTTAATTTCATACCGTGGGCCCTCCTCACCGATTTCTCCTGTAGGTATAAAACCGGCTTTGCTCAGTACTCTTTGGGATGCTGCATTTGACTCTTCCGTTTCAGCCGTAACACAGACTATACCAGGCTGTTTTAATGCCCAGTCAACAAGAGCCGTTACTGCTTCAGTTGCATAGCCCTGTCTTTGAAATTCTTCT
>JAZUKG010000015.1:0-2341 GCA_045643145.1 Lachnospiraceae bacterium
TGCCAAGAAACGCGGAGAAGGCAAACCGCATCGAGTAGCTATTACTCATGTAGCAAAGAAGCTTATTAGAGTCATCTATGCATTGGAGAGGCAAGACATCGACTTTAATACTCAAAAGCTTCATTAAATCTCAACTTACTAGGTTGATTGCTTCCATCTGAAATACGATGTATTCAGATGGTTTATTAAGGTTACCCATTTTTACAAATCAAAAAATCTTTCAAAATGTAAAAGTCAATATTAAAATGTTGGTTTAGGGCGGAGTTAAATGTAGGTTTTTGACTAACCTGTTTGCTCAGAATCATCGTAAAGCTGTTTTCCTTTGATTCTGTAGGATTGGCCTGTTATCTTGATAATTTGTGAATGATGCACAAGTCTATCAATGATTGCATTTGCTAACGTGTAATCGCCAAATACATATATGTTTCAGTTTGCACAGGGCAATTACATGTTGTATAATTTAGTATTGACAAAATGTGCAGTGTAATAAAGGTATGATACTATACAATAGATTTTTATCTATATTTAACAAATGAAACTGATTATCGCAGAAAAGCCGATGCTCGCAAGAGCAATTGCAGCTTCCATACCCGGAAGCAGTACAACTAAAAACGGATATATTGTCAAAGGTGACTATACGATTATATCTGCCTTTGGTCATTTACTTACCCTAAAAGATCCAGAGGATTACGATCAGAAGTACAGGCAGTGGTCGATCTCCACTCTCCCGATATATTTTGAGAACTGGCAGAAGAAGCCGCAAAGTGATAAAACAGAGCGGCTAAATCTGATCGGCTCTCTTTTGTCGTGTGCTGATATGGTTATTCATGCCGGAGACCCGGACGATGAAGGACAGTACCTCATAGATGAAATACTGGAGTGGTTTGATTATAAAGGTCCGGTATTTCGCCTTGCTACAGGAGATACCACGGAAGCTGCGCTCTCAAAGGCACTTAACAATCTGAAAGACAATAAGGAATTCATCAACTTTGGCCGTTCTGCCCATGCGAGATCTGTTGCCGACATAATGGTTGGATATAATTTTTCAAGATATTTTTCACTCCTGAATCCTCATGTAAAAATGCTTACAGTCGGTCGTGTACAGACCCCGACATTAGGCCTTGTTGTAAAGCGGGATATGGAGATAGAAAATCATGAAAAGCAGGGTTACTATAACATCTTTGCCGATCTGATGATTGATAATACTACAGTCACTGCGAAATTTGAACCGCTCAAGGACGATCCAAATCTTGAGGATGGGAGAATAACAGACAAAGACTATGTAGATGAAATAGTCAGAGATATAAACAAAACAGAGTTTAAAAAAATAACGGTTTCAAGGAAAGAGATGACAGAGCAGCCACCTTTGCCGTTTAATCTGGTAAAGCTGCAGACATATTGCTCAAACAAATTCGGCTATGATCCTTCGCAGGTTCTTGCCATAACTCAGAGCCTCAGAGACAATCATAACGCAATCACATATAACCGTTCTGACTGTCAGTATCTTTCGGAAGAGCAGTTTAAGGAATCACCTGCAACACTCAGGCAGGTAATGGATAATCTCAAGAACGACCCTGCCGGAAACATATTCTCAAAGCTTCCTGTCGATACAAGCATTCACAGCAATGCATTTAACGATAAGAACATTACAGCACATACAGCGATCATTCCGCAGAACAGAAGATTTGACATATCAAAGCTTACTGAGGAAGAAAGAAATGTATATCTTGCGATAACCAAATATTTCGTTGCTCAGTTTTTGGAACCTGCAAAAAAGGAAAGAACCACTCTCGAAACTTCTTTTGAAGACGGCTTTCTTAGAGCAGTTTCCACGAAAACGATTACGCAGGGATACCTTAAACTCATAAAACCTGAAAAGAAATCCGAAGATGATGAAGAAACGGAAAGCAGCCTGTCATCAATTCAAGAGGGATTATATTTCGGAAAATGTGTAAAAACAACTGTTGATATGAAGGAAACCAAGGCTCCGCCGCGCTATACAAAAGCATCACTTAATGAAGATATGACGAGAATAGCGAAGTACGTAACTGACCCTGAAGCCAAAGCACTTCTTCTTTCAAAGGATAAGGATAAAAAGGGCGAAAACGGAAGCATTGGAACATCCGCAACAAGATCCGGAATAATCGATAACCTGGAAGCAAGAGGTTTCATAGTAAGTAAAGGAAAACAGATAAAATCGACAGTATTGGGTAGAGAACTTTACAGAATCCTTCCGGATGAACTGAAGAAACCGGATATGACAGGTTACTGGTGGGCTATCCAGGAAGAGATCCAGGACGGGGAAGCTGAATGGACTGCCTTAACAGACAGTGTTATGGAA
>JAZUKG010000016.1:0-5623 GCA_045643145.1 Lachnospiraceae bacterium
TTCACAGCAAAGGTACAATGAAGTCAAACAAAGATGGGACAGTATATCAAAGCCCCTGGACGGACTCGGAGATTTTGAGAAAATCATTGCAAAGATTTACGCCATTCACGATACAGAACATATTGAAAAATTAAAGAAAGCCCTGGTTATTATGTGTGCAGATCACGGCATCGTAGAGGAAGGCGTTTCACAGTGCGGTCAGGAAGTTACTTATCAGGTGACAAAGCTTTTAGGAGAAAACCGCAGCACAGCATCCTCTATGGCAGGTTATGCAGGTGTCAACTGTATTCCGGTAGATATAGGTGTAAATACGCAGGATACATTCCCCGGTGTGCGTGATCGAAAGGTCAGGTGCGGCAGCAGAAATTTTGCAAAAGAGGCGGCTTTAACACAGGAAGAAGCCCTCGAAGCGATTTACGCAGGAATAGAGATTGCAAAGGAATGTAAAAAAGAAGGATATCATATTCTGGCAACCGGAGAGATGGGAATCGGAAATACCACCAGCGGCACCGCTCTTTTGTGTGCACTTACCGGCGCAAAAGTCAGTGATGTGGTAGGAAGAGGAGCAGGGCTGTCTGACGAAGGATTACAAAGAAAACAAAAGGTGATAGAAGAAGCTTTGAAAAAATACGAGCTGATACCGGAGAGAATCCAGAACCAAAACGAAGATTCTATTTTACCGGAATATGCATTTCGTGCTCTTTGTCAGGTAGGTGGTTTGGACATTGCCGGCATGACAGGGCTTTTTATCGGAGGCAGCATTTGCTCTCTTCCGGTTATGATAGACGGAGCCATCAGCGCTGTTTCTGCTCTTTTAGCAGAGTGCCTGGTTCCGGGAAGTGTTTCTTTTATGATCGCATCGCACAGCGGCAGAGAAAGGGCTACCGGAATCGTATTAAAAAAGCTGGGGCTGAAAGCCTTCCTAAATGGAGATATGGCGCTGGGAGAAGGTACCGGTGCACTTATGACATTGCCGCTGTTTGATATGGCACATGATTTCTTTTTGCATGCTACGACATTTGCAAGCGGTGGGATTCGCCAGTATACGAGACTTTCAAATGATACGGGCAGCATAGCGGATTAGAAAATATAAACGGAATAGTAAAATGATAACACTTATGATAGGAACTCCTGACAGCGGTAAATCTGCGCGTGCGGAAAAACTCGCAGTGCAATCAGGTCAGGGAAAGAAAAAAGCATATATCGCGACAATGATTCCCTATGGAATAGAGGGAGAAAAGCGAGTGGAAAAACACAAAAAGCTCAGAGAGGGCAAGGATTTTATAACCTATGAAATGCCGACAGATGTAGATAAACTGGTGCCTTTTTTTCGAAATGACAGGATAGAGGTAGCGCTGCTGGAATGCATCTCAAACCTGGTAGGAAATGAGATGTATAAAGAAGAAAATCAGGGATTATCTGATGAACAGATGGTTCGCCTGGTAGTGGATGAGGTGGAAAGGTTGTCAGAAGCGGTTCAAAGCCTGGTGATTGTCAGCAATCAGTTTGAGAAAGCCCCGGAATATGATGCAGAAACACATCGATATATTCGAATTACTACAGCAGTTAATTTGGGACTGAAACAGATGGCCGATGAATGCCATGAGATAGTAGACGGAAACTGGGTCATAAATGGGATAGGAGGAAGCAGTAAATGATTATCAGAAATATAATAGTAGCTTTTTCTATGTATTCCAGAATACCTATGCCGATCTTTGAATGGAAAAAGGATGATACAAAGTTAGCCATCGCTTTCCTGCCGCTGATTGGTCTGGTGATTGGTGCGGTTCAGTACGGAGTGTATTTACTGGGAAATATGTTTGAACTTCCGACACTGCTCAGAGTTATGCTGTGGACCGTGATTCCGCTTTTACTTACAGGCGGATTTCATGTGGACGGATTTATGGATGTCATGGATGCATGGAAATCCTATAAACCAAAAGAGGAAAAACTGGAAATATTAAAGGATCCGCATATCGGCGCTTTTTCTGTTATATGTCTCGCAGCCTATGGGTGTCTGTTTGTGGGCGCTACAGATATGCTGATAGAAAGAGGAACTTCTTACAGCGCCCTATCGGCAGCCTTAAGCTTTTATCTGGTTCGAGCAATTGCCTCGCTGTTATCCGTTAAACTAAAGCATGCCAGAAAAAACGGAATGCTTCATGAGGAAACCAAAGAGACCGGCCGGGTCACTACTGTCATTATCGTGACAGAGCTTCTTTTAGGACTGGCGGCGCTACTTTTACTTGATTATAAACTGATGCTGGGTATTTCCGTGGTTATGCTGCTGTTTATTTTCTACTTTTGGAAAAAGTGTGAGAAGGAACTTGGCGGAATCACCGGGGATACCATCGGATATTTTGTTACCCAGGGCGAACTTTGGGTGCATATCACGATAGCAGCTTTTATTTTGCTAAACGCAGTATTATGACCGGAGATATATTTATGAGCTATCAAATCGCATTTGTACGTCACGCAAAGACGCCGGGAAATGAACAGGGAAGATATATAGGCAGTCGAACTGATGAAGGGCTGTCGGAGCTTGGTATCCGGCAGCTGAGAGACAGATGGCGTGCCGGTGACGAAATCAGGGAATACTCAGACGGGTTTACATCCGTATTTGTCAGTCCTATGAAGCGCTGCCAAGAGACTGCACGGATTTTGGGAGCAGCTGATTATCTGGTGATAGAGGAGCTTTCGGAAATAGATTTTGGAGAGTTTGAAAATCATAATTATGAAGAACTCAACGGACGCAGTGATTATCAAAGCTGGATTGACAGCGGCGGAATGGCGGACTATCCGGGCGGAGAAAGCCTGTCTCATTTTTTAGAGAGAAACCAAAGAGCTTTTCAAAAGATGGTATCGGTTCTTCAAAGAGAGAAAAAACAAAAGGCATTGGTTGTCTGTCACGGCGGAAATATAATGGCAATATTCAGTCAGCTGACAGGAGAGAATTATTATGATTTTCAGATGGCAAATGCCGAAGGGTATCTTTTAGAATTTGATTTGGAGGAAAATGAGGTTGTTAACATATCATATCGCCGGATTTAGTTTGGCTGTGGTATTGGATCTGCTGATTGGAGATCCGCACTGGCTAGCGCATCCTATTCGGCTTATCGGAAATCTAGTACATATATTAGATGTTTCTTTTATGAAACGCTGTTATCCAAATAGAGATTCGTCCCGGGAAAAAAGGTATGGAATTGTTACGGTTTGTATCGTTCTGTTTTTAACCATGTTTTTGACCGCGGGATTGATTTTTATCGCATATTTTATTCATCCGTATGCCGGCGTCTTGATAGAGGCTATTCTGGGATTTTATACACTGGCTGCAACCAGCCTGAAAAAAGAAAGTATGCTGGTATGTCAGGCTCTCGGGCAGGGAAATGTGGAAGGCGCCAGACATGCAGTCTCCATGATTGTGGGCAGAGATACCAATGTATTGGATGCAGAAGGAATTGCCAAGGCAGCGGTGGAAACTGTGGCGGAAAACACATCCGACGGAGTGATTGCTCCGCTCCTTTACTTAGGGCTGGGAGGTCCTGTTTTGGCCATGACTTACAAGGCGGTGAATACCATGGATTCCATGATCGGTTATCATAATGACCGCTATGAATATTTTGGACGGGCGGCTGCAAAGCTGGATGATATTGTGAATTTTATTCCGGCCAGACTCAGTGCAGTTTTGATGATTTTTACGGCTTTTCTGCTGCCGGGATTTGACGGCAGAATGGCCATGAGGATATTCAAAAGAGACAGGTTCAATCATAAAAGTCCCAATTCCGCACAGACGGAAAGCGTGTGCGCCGGTGCACTGGGGCTGGAGCTGGCAGGGGATGCCAGTTACTTTGGGAAAATCGTCTCAAAGCCGACGATAGGAGACAAAACCAGAGAAATTGAGCCAAAGGATATACAAAGAGCCAATCGTCTGATGTTTGGGACGGCTGCCATTCTTTTCCTCCTTTTAGAGGCGATTTTGTTTATCTTAATACTATAAAAACATTGTAAACAGATAGGATATAAAATGAGTTTTCATACATACACATCAGAGCACGGAGGCGATATTTATCGCAATCAGGTACATACAGATTTTTCCGTGAATATAAGTCCATACGGAATGCCGCCTCAGGTACGTGCGGCGCTGACAAAATCTTTGTTAGAGGCAGCTAACTATCCGGATCCGTATTATACGGAGCTGAAAGCAGCGATTGCAAACAAGGAACAGGTAAGTTCTGATCAGATTCTGTGTACCAATGGTGCATCCGAATTTTTTTATGCATTTATCAGAGCATTTGTAAAGCTGCATAAGGCAGAAACGGTCAGTCTCCCGGTTCCATGCTTTTCGGAATATGAAAAGGCAATGCATGTAGCCGGTATCACCAATATCAAAAAGGTACCACTGAAAAAAGAAAATGATTTTCGGGTAACAGATTCGGATATGGATTTGTTATTAGCAGACAGCTCACTGGTCGTACTGGGAAATCCCAACAACCCGACAGGACGACTGTTACCTGTTACATGGTTAGAGTCGTTTTTGAGAAAAGCCGAAAGTCAGCATACGTATGTCCTATTGGATGAAAGCTTTCTGGCACTTACCCTGGAGGAAGAAAACTATAACAGACTTTACGATACTCTTTCCGGGGATGGGGTGATGAAGTATGTAATTCGTGTCAAATCCTTTACCAAGAGTATGGCTATTCCGGGAATTCGCATCGGATATGCTATATGTGAAGACAGAGATTTATATGAGGCGACCCGGGAGGAACTGCCGCAGTGGAATGTGTCGATTCCTGCAGTGTATGCCGGTATTGCATCGGCGCAAAGCTCAGTCTGGCTCAGAGAAAAACTGATGGATGAGAAAAAAGGACTTTTGGCAGAGAAAAACTTCCTTATGACAGAGCTTGAAAAGCTGGGCATATTCGTTTATGAATCGGATACCGGCTTTTTGCTTTTGCAAAGTGAAATGCCGTTATATGAAAGGTTACTTGAAAAGCAGATTTTGATTCGAAGCTGTGACAATTTTGAAGGCTTAAAGGATGTAAAAGAGTCAGGGGAAAAGGGATGTAGCTTTTACCGAATTGCCATAAAGAGTCATGAAGAAAATGTGATGCTTCTAAAGGCGATAGCAGAACCTGACAACCCTGTAGAAAAACAGAAGTCTTTCGAGCTTTTGGCAGTAAGGCCCAATGAAATTGAACATACCAGCTTTGATCTATTAACAGCTGAGCTTTTAGAAAAAGGTATTGAGCTGACAGGAGATGAGGCGTCGATTATCAAACGCTGTATCCATACTTCGGCGGATTTTGAATATGTCAATACTCTGTGCTTTTCCCCGGGCGCCATAAAAAAGGTCAAGGAACTGATACGATCAGGAGCCGATATCGTAACAGATACCAATATGGCTATGTCCGGCATTAGTAAGCAAACACTAACTAAATACGGCGGACAGGTTCACTGCTTTATGGCTGATCCGGATATTGCCAAAGCTGCCAGGGAAAGGGGAGCAACGAGAGCGAGTGTGAGCATGGAACATGCTGCCGGTCTAAATAAAAAAATCGTGTTTGTAGTAGGTAATGCCCCAACAGCACTGGTTACACTATGCGAGATGCTGGATCAGAATCGA
>JAZUKG010000017.1:0-4796 GCA_045643145.1 Lachnospiraceae bacterium
CTATTGGGATTCTCAAGTGCTGTTATATTTTTCATTTCGTCCATCAACTGCAGTTTTGATCTTTCATCAAACAGAACCGCATTTTTAACAACATCCCGGTCAAGTAAAATTCCCCGGTCATTTATTTCCTGATCAAGCCAAAACTCCTGCCACACCTCTTCCGGAACCGGGTACTTATGTAATCGTTCCTGTATGGCCATTTCCACTTCAACATCCCGAATGTTATATTCTTTAAACATCCGCCACTTATCCGTTGCATGTTCCGGATAGTTTCTGCTTCGACCGCCATTTGTTTTTGTTGACCTGCATGGTACACAAAAATAGCGTATCAGCTCTTTTCCTTCTTTTAGTTTCTGCTCCTCAAGACCAATAACCGTTCCGACTCCGGCCAATGACAGTGGCAATCCCATATAAGCCGCCCAAATCATAGTACATTTCCAGCTTTGCGGTTTAAGATACATTCCTTCACATTCTGTCGGATAGTATTTTCTAAGATATTCCGAAAGGCACACTCTTTCAAACTGACAATTAAATGCCCATTTTGTAACTGTCGTATCTGATAAAGCGGTTATTATCTCCATTGGGATTTTTTCCCCATTAACCAGATCTACAACCTTTACTTCTCCACCGTCAACCGCATAACCAAAAAGAAGTATTTCAAAATTAGGGGACTGTGCGTATTTATAAACTCCACATTTCCCAAGGTCAACATCCGAAAATGTCTCAAGATCTATGCTTATATCTTTCATGTGTTCACCCCTATAAGTAAAGCGGCAGAGAAAATCTCTACCGCTTTTGCTCACCCTATCGATTACTGAAGGAAATCATCAGCCTGTTCAGTTGCGAAATCTTCCTCGGCACTGCAACGGCCACCCAAAGGCTCACCATCTTTAATCTTCTGAAGATTATTCAAGCCGCAAGCGATACCGCGATTGCCGTTTTTGTTGTAAGCGTAGAAATTGATTGATGCTCTGCCATATATGCCGCTGTAAATCTCATTTCTATCCAATATCGGCTGGCAAGATGCATCAACGATTCCCGGTGGATTTGGACTATTTGCATTTACAAAATAGCTGTTAGCATATGCTGCATCGTCCGGTCGCTCAATGTCCCCATCACGCAAAGGTGTCTTAATAGCCGATAAAGGTGGAACTGCTCTGCCATTTCCTTTAAGTTTCCCTGCACCTTCTTCATATGCTGTCTGAATAGCCTTTTGGATTTTATTTACAGTTTCCGTATCGTCTTTTGAAATAATAAGACTAACCGAACATTTTGGAGCATTACCATTTATCGACTTTGGTTCCCATACATTTGCATAGCTGAAACGTGTATTTTCTCCGGTGATCACTTTTAATGGATTATTTGCTTTTGACATGTTATTTTTCCTCCTCAAAATCATTTGCTACTATATTCATTTCTTCTCTCTTATCATTTTCCGGTACAAGTGTCGGTTTGCCCGGTGGCTTGATAATAAAGCCGCTCAAAATCTCATCAAACTTGGTACGTCCTAATAGTGCTGTCATAGCAGTAACACCAAGCAGTTTCTTCTCATATGGATCATAGCCTGCTTTTTCTACAGCCTCTGCCACTTGTACATCATCGGAATATTTCCTGCTCGAACGACCTTCTACAACCTTAAAGCCATCATATTTCTTTCCGCATAACGCTTGCTGCAGAGCATGCTCTTTTATTGCTCCTGCCCAAGAAACAAGTTCATCAACCCGACCAAGTAATATAGATATTTCTTCGTCAGTTAAAAGTTCCGGAACTTCGAAGTCATATTTTGCCAGTTCCATATTATGTTCCATCCGCTTTCTGCAAGTTGCCTTCACTTTGCAGAACCGGCAATGATCGCCGGCTTTAAAATCACCTTCGCCTTTATAAGCAAGTTCTGCTGCTGGGCGCAGTGTGTTTTCTGCCCAATCAATGAGTTCATTCATGGAAATAGTATATTTGCTGACATTGGACAGTCTCGGCTGGAATATCGTCATGCTCACAGTTTGAATATCATACAAACAACCAAACATTTCTGCCGCTCCCAAGGCATAACACAACATCTGCGGATTCTGTACCGCCGATACCTCCACTCCTTTGCCATGCTTGTAATCTACAATATGAAGTGTATTCCTCTCAATGATCACACAGTCTCCGGTGCCAAATCCCTCCGGTACAAATCTCGAAAAATCCAGCTTTTGCTCAATCAAAACACATGGACAGTTTCCGCTTCGTTTTGCAGTTTCAATAATGGTTGAAACATAATCCAAATAAGCATCTGCGCACTCTTCCATTTCCTGATCATAAAATTTTAGTTTATTCGCCGGATTCCGCATTCTGCTGCCAAGGTATTTTTGGAGCTTATACTCACAAAGGCTGTGAGCGTCTGTGCCTTGCAAAGCAAACTCACTTGGTTCCTCTTCGGCCCATGCACATAATCTGGCCGAAGGTGGACAGGCAAGCCACCGATGTGCCGATGATGCTGATAACACAGCATGTGCTGCCATTACAATCCCTCCGCATCTTTTAGGAGCTGTGAATAGTCATCCGACTTTACATCAGAAAGTTTCTCTGCTCCATATTTCTGTAAGAGTTCTCTTACCTCTCCGATTTTTCCGGTCCCAGCCTTCTTTGCCAGTACTCCCCTAATCTCTTCAATATCCGGAAGTACTTCTTTTTGAGTTTCTTCTGTGCCGGAGATAGTTCCATTAAGTTTTTCTACTACTTCATTCAGGCTAGCGACACAAAGTTTCAGCACTTCGATGACATTTTGTGTTTCTTCTTTTTCCATTTACTTTACCCCCATAATTTCAATTGTTCCCTTTTGTGGAATGCTCAGCACCATTTTTCCCGAATGCCCAAAAAAACATATCAGTTTTTCTAAAAATGACGGCTTTGCTCTTGGGGTCAGTATGATCTTTATACTCATAGGACTCTCCTTTCCCGAAGGCTGTATAGTTTTGCCCTCTCAATTAATAGCCGTGGGAAAAGAAAAAATCGGACACTTTTAATAAAAAATGTAAAAAAAATAGCCCTGCCGAAGCAGAGCTTATTAATTACACTTTATTTCAGGCCGTAGTTTTATATAGGTCTCTTGATTTTAGTCGCTTACAAGCGATTTATGAAGGAAAGTTTTTATCAGTTTTTCAAATTCCCGACAAAAGTTTTCATTATCTTCTTCCGTTCTTTTTCTTGGACCGGAAATATGATTCTTTTTTGATGCTCGACGTGCTTTTTTCGTAATATGGCGTTCCATTAGCAGCTGGTCAATATTCTCATTGGTATACTGCCGACCGTTTTGATTTATGGCATAGGCCCCTTTACCGAGTGCCATTGCTGCCACGCCATAATCTTGAGAAATAACGATATCGCCTTTATGACAGAGATTGATAAGAGCAATATCTACCGAATCCGCCCCGGCCTCGATTACCTTTATCTCACTGTAATCTGAATGCAGGATATGATTTGTGTCACATAAAAGCATTACCGGTAAATTATAATGTTTTGCTATTTCCTCTGCCTGTCGAACCACCGGGCAGGCATCAGCATCAATATAAATTTCCATCAGCTACCATAAATCTCCGTAAGAATTACTGAAGCTTTTTCGGCAGGATATACTTTCGGCTCAACTAATGCCAAATCTTCAGCTTGCCAGCCTTCATTACGCTCAACTAATAATTTAATTGCCTCATCCTGTGTTTCAGCAATAACTACCGCTACTGCTTTTGTATAAAATTCATTGTTTATAATCGGTTCGTTGATCATACTGTAGCTATGAAATTTCTTATAATGCTGCCATACAAAAACATTCATTAATATCACTCCAATCATACTTTAATTGTAACACATCATTATCAAAAAAATTAACCCTGCTTCAATTTCTCAAAGCAGGGTCAGCAAATCAAATATTATTTTTTCTTGCCTTTTTTAGCTGGTTTAGCATTAACAGCTTCTTTGAGCTTCTTGCCAGCTTTGAAAGCCGGTACGCTGCAAGCCGGAATCTGAATCTTCTTCTTCGGATCCTGCGGATTGTGGCCAGTGCGAGCCTTACGAGCACGAACCTCAAAAGTACCGAAGCCAACCATCTGTACTTTCTCTTTTGCAACGAGTGCTTCTTCTACGCTGGCAAAAACTGCGTCAACAGCCTTTGCAGCAGCCTTTTTAGTGATCTCTGCCTTTTCAGCAACTTTTGCGACCAAGTCTACTTTGTTCATTTTCAGGGATTCCTCCTTAAAAAAATACTACTATGCCTTTAATATAAAAGGTTGGTTAAATTTTGTCAACAGAAAAGTGTTGAATTTGGGGATTTTAAGATAAAAAAGGAGGACCAGCTTGCTGTCAGCATCCCGCGATTACTGAAGATCAAGTTGGTCCTCCTTTTTCCCCTATTCGCTTTTCTCCTGATAAATGCTGTATTTCTCCACAAATCCAGCATAATCAAAGGTCCCATTGGCGATTGCCTCAAAGTCTTTCGGCAAAAGAATAACCTTCCCCTCTTTTACCAGCTTCTGCATGAAGTGAATCGCGTCAATCTCCGATTTTTTATCCTCCATAGCATCACCCTTATGTCCTTTTGTTAAGGATAATTATATACGGGGGGGGGACAAAGTCAATGTAAAAATACCCGGATCATTTCTGGTCCGGGTATTTGACGTGTCAATTTATATTATTACCACTACATTTTCTCCACAATAAGCGTAACCCTTAAATGAGAATTGCAGCCGGGGCAGACAAAATCAAGATAGTCCTTCCCCCTGGCATTTTCTATATGAATGATTCCCTCTGTATCCTGCAATACTTTC
>JAZUKG010000018.1:0-10757 GCA_045643145.1 Lachnospiraceae bacterium
ATCATACGATAATTCGTATATTATTTATGAACCTGAAGTAGCCGGAGCTGCAGCAGCTGCTTTAATTGTATATGTAGCTGTAGGTGCTGTAGGTGCTGTTTCACCATCATGTACAGTAACCCATTCTTCTCCGTTAAATACAATTGTCTTTCCGCCTTCTACATATTTAACATAAGTAACAGTAAACATATCATGTTCATATTTTGCAGCAATTGCTTTCTCACAACCAATAACAACTTCCTCTGCATTTGGAACATCTGCAGTTGCTAAAATTTTTGATGCAACTTTACTTTCAACTTCAGTCTTTGATAATGCTTTCTTGCCGGTTGCATATAAAGATGACATTTCAGCCTGCGCAGCAGTTAATACGCTTTTACCATTTAATACGTTCTGCTGATCTTTTGCTCTGTCGATGTATCCCAGCAATGCAGGTACCATGATAGCTGCGAGAATTGCTAAGATAACCAATACTACGATTAATTCAACCAATGTAAAACCTTTGTTCTTTTTGTTCTTCATATGAGTTTCCTCCTTTTTGTGTGATAATTCATTATATCAGTTATTTTTCACTAATTCAAGCGACTTTTTTCGATTTTTATGTGAAAAATAACCAAAATTTCGGCTGTTTTTTCACAAATCTACTCTTCACTTGTTTTCAAAATATATATCGGCTTCTTTCTGAAAATGTTTACAGAAAAAAGCCGAAAAAAATGTCATTTTTTTGTTTTTTAGAATAATAACTGTTCCAGCTCTTTTCGATCGTTTGTATACTTCATTGCCGCCTGCTTGGTAATCATTCCGCTTTCCATTAAACGAAGCAAATCCATATTGAGGGTATGCATTCCTACCTGTCCTCCGGCCTGCATCATAGAGCCAATCTGATGACACTTGTTTTCACGAATCAGATTCAAAATCGCATCGGTTCCGATCAGGATTTCGGTTGCCACGCATCTGCCGTTACCTTTTGCATTTGGAATCAAACACTGTGTGATAACACCATTGAGAACTCCTGCTAGCTGTGTACGAATCTGGTTCTGAATCGATGCAGGACACGCATCTATGATACGGTCAATTGTCTGAGCTGCACCTGTTGTATGAAGAGTAGAAAGCACTAAATGGCCTGTTTCTGCTGCGGTCAAGGCTGCTGAAATGGTTTCATAGTCTCTCATTTCTCCTACCAGAATGATATCCGGGTCTTCACGAAGCGCACTTCGAAGCGCTGCTGCAAAGGTTTCCACGTCCATTCCTACTTCTCTTTGATGTACCAAAGCCATCTTTTTATCATATACATATTCAATCGGGTCCTCGATGGTAATAATATGATCTTCTCTGGTGGAATTTACAGTATCAATCATAGAAGCTAATGTCGTTGATTTACCGGAACCGGTTGGTCCTGTTACGAGAATCAGTCCTCGAGGTCTGGCTGCCAGGTCTTTTAATACCGGTGGCAGTCCCAATGCCGAAAGCGGCGGAATATTGGTATTTAACAATCGAATCGTTGCTGCTATTTTCCCCTGCTGAGAAAAAACATTCACACGCTGTCTGTTTTTGTCAGAAGAAGCAATTGCAAAGTCTACATCGATTCCTTTCTTTAATAATTCTTTTTGCTGATCATTTAACACACTCATAATCAGCTCTCTGGTTTCTGCATCCGATAACATAGCCGGGATTTCCTGTAATCTTCCGTTGATACGGAACATCAAAGGTTTACCCTCTGTGATATGGATATCAGAACATCCTTGAGATCTTGCCTGTAAAATCAGCTGATCCATCTGCATAATCGTATCCTCCTTGATAATTTTGTTTGCAGCGCAAGTTTCGCTTTTATATTAATCGTAGTATGAAACCTTTACGAGCTCATCAACAGTAGTAATTCCCTCTTCTACCAATTCTAATGCGCTCTGTTTTAAGGTACTCATTCCTAACGAATTAATCGCATAAGATTTGATTTCTTCCACGGTTGCACCTTCTGTAATCATGGCTCTTACCTGTTTATCCAAAGGTAAAATTTCGTGGATGGATATACGTCCTTTATATCCTGTGTTGTTACATTGTTTACATCCTTTTGCATGCATAACTCTCGGATAGAATCTGCCTGCCAGTACGGTTTCATCCGGTGTCATCTCACCCCATTCACCGCAGTTGGTACATACCTTACGCACCAATCTCTGTGCGATGATTCCGACCAGGGAGCTGGCTATCATGTATGGTTCTACGCCCATATCTGCCAATCTGACTACTGATGAAGCAGCATCATTGGTATGAAGTGTAGATAATACGAGATGTCCGGTGATAGCAGCTCGAACCGAAATCGATGCGGTTTCATTGTCTCGAGTTTCACCTACCATGATAATATCCGGGTCCTGTCTCAAAAGAGCACGCAGACCGACTTCAAAGGTAAGTCCTGCTGTATTGTTTACCTGCATCTGATTTAATTTACCGACATTTTTTTCCACCGGGTCTTCAATAGTAGAAATGTTTACACTTCTTTTTGAAAGCTCCTCCAAAATCATATAAAGAGTCGTTGACTTACCGGATCCGGTAGGTCCTGTCAAATAAATGATTCCGTTTGGAGACTGGAGCATTTTCTTTACGATTTCATAATTCTTTTCAGTCATACCAAAAGTTCCGGCATGGTTAATGCTGGAGGTGGTTGCCAAAAGACGCAGTACTGCCTTTTCGCCAAATACAGTCGGAATTACAGAAACACGGACATTGAGGTTGACACCTTCAATATTAATTCTAAAGTGTCCGTCCTGTGGAATTCGACGCTCTGCGATATCCAAATCACCTAAAATCTTGATTCTGGCAATGAGCGGATTATGAATATTTTTAGGAAGTGTCATGAAGTCAACGATAACACCGTCTAATCTCATTCTGACACTGGTCTGTGTTTCAAATGGTTCAATATGAATATCGGATACACCCGAATTATAAGCACGAATCAAAATACTGTTAAACAGGTTGATAATCGGTGTATCATCATCGCCATCTTCCATGCTGATTTCTACTGCTTCTACGATACTTGCTGTATTTGCAGCAGCCTTCTTTGCCGCATTTCTGGCAGCAATTTCAGAATAATGATACTGAATGGCATTTACTAACGGAACTTCCTCGCAAAGTCCGATTTGTAAGTCCATACCGGTTACCTGACGGATATCTTCAATTCCATAGAAGTTAAGCGGATCGTTTACCAAAAGGAAAAGAGCTCCCTCAACCATCTTGTATGCCATCATGCAATATTTTTCAGCGAGTACCTGCGGAATCAATTCTACCGCCTTGGTATCAACCACTACATCAGAGATATCGATTACATCATATCCCATTCTCTGACCGAGTGCTTCCAGCATCTGATGCTCTGTGATTTTACGAAGTTCAATCAGTGCACCACCGATTCGAAGGTCCTTGCCTTCTTTATAGGCCATTGCCTCCTGCAGGTCATCCTCTGTAATATATCCCAGTTCCTTTAATACATCTCCGATACGAATATTCTGATTTCTTCTAACTTCCATGTTATACCCCCAATATGGTTTCGTTCGTTCTTTTATTCTTCAGACAAATCCTCAACACTCGTTGATTTTGTGTCTTCTGCTTTTTCCTGACACATATAGATTTCCAAATCAATATTTAAAATACGATCTGTTTCTACTGAATATTCACCGTTGTCTGAATAGTCCATGCGACGACTTTCAGACCAGCTGTATCCGCTGACTAAAAGTTTCTTTTTACTATGAGACAAATCATCAATCAACTTTTTAAGCTGGATTTCATCACCGCCCAGTCTCATAGAAACATTGGCAATGGAGATACCTGTCAAAGCCTCTTCTCTGAGTTCTTCATCGATATCAAAATCACCCGAATCCTCACTGCTGCTATCTGATGATGTATCCTCGGAACTTTCCATTTCATATTCATCTTCGTCGATCTCTGCATAGATATATGGACTGGTCTCCACCGTTTCTTTATTAATTTTAATATCCAAGGAATATGCATAGAGCTGATAATCAAGAGCCATGGAAGTAAAGTATTTATCGATTTCGTCACTGGACATTACATCATAGAAAATCTCCTTGGACTTAACTATATCTTCTTCCAGTCTTTTATTATCTGTTTCCATAATAGGAAGCTGAAAAACCTTCATTTCATTTACATACTGTTTTTCCTCTTCCTGCTCGATTTTTTCATTCGCATCCTTAATTTTCATTAAAGAAGGTCTGATGCCCCAATATCCAAAGCATACTACTATTACAAATATAGAAAGAAAAATCAAGAGCTTCCTATCTTTTTCTGAAATATCTAATTTCATTCTTTGGTTCTCCTTTGCCTCTATGGTTGTGCCAGGCTTATCTTCCTGCGCTTTCAGCTAAAACACATTTTACGTGAATATCCCATTTCTGAGTGGTATCAGAAAAAGCATATCCGGTGTAATCAATACTGGTAAAAATGTCTTTTTTATAAAGCTTTTTAATAAACAGATTGATATCTTCTACATTATCCGCTTCTGCTTTAAAAGCAATGTATCCTTCTTTTGCCGCAAAGGAATCAAAGGTGACATCTGCATATGGCGTAGCACAGTTTTTAATCTCGTCACAGATATAGGTATCACCAAGCGGATAAGTATATACATCGTCAATAATCTTCTTTACAGATTCCTCCTGAAGAATCAAGAATCTATTACGATCTACCAGCGCATCATATCTGGCAACCTCCATCATAACCTGAGGACTGTTATTATAATCCTGAAGCGAAGTCAGCTGTCTTTCCTTTTGAATTCTGGCTACCATCGAAGCAACAGTCAATACCAGCATAAGAGCAAAACATGCAGCAATATAAATCGGTGCATTGGATTTTGTCTTCTTGTCATCCTGCGCTTTTTTACCTATCTGGGTTAAATAATTTTGATACTTACCGTTAATAAACAAGCCACAAACAGCGTGATTAAACTGTCCACTGTCTGTATATTTACCGGAAACAACCTTGTGATCATAGATGTATGATTTTACTGATACATCAATACCCATATCAAAAATAGCATTTTGATACATATTCATATCAGAAGATCCGACACCGGCTAAAAGCACGCATTCGAGTGTCTCTTCCATTTTATTTGCCTGCATGAACTGGATAATCTGGCTGATAGATTTTGCTACATCGTGTGCATAGCCTTCTGATCCGAGTTCCTGGAAACATCTGACACTGTTATAGTAATGGAATTTACCACCCGCCCACAAAATCGTAATCAGTGTCATCTTGTCACAAATCTGCAAGACAAAGGTCTTATACTGTCTGGCACAAGTTGTTGCAACCAGGTTAATCAGTCCGCTTTCACCGGAATAGATTCCCTTTAAGGTCACTCCGATTTCTTTAAATACTTCTATATAATCATTCAAAAACTCTGCTGAAATCGCTTCTGAATAGATATGCTGCATCTTTTTATCTTCATGGAAAAGTTTGATATATCCATAGAGGAATTCCTCTTCTCTTTCCATGTCCTTGTATTCTCTGGTAATGTATCCCAAAGTTTTTTTATCATTGAGCTTTGGCATATCAATGTTCTTACCAATAAACTTGTTACTGTTAATAACCAGATGAACATCTTTAGTCGACAAGCCCTTGGCAGCCCAAAACTGTTTCATAAAAGACACAAAGGATTCAGAATCCATGAGCATTCCGTTGATCATGCATCCCTGTGGTAAATCCTCGACATAATATTCTTTTACACTGATTTTCTTCTCTCCTCTGGTGCCGTCTACGACCTGCATCTGAGAGTTTGATAAATATACAATAATACTCATACCGTTCCCCTTTCGAAGGAAGTATTGATATTAACCCATATCTGAAATCGTCTGATATGATCCAAAAATAGGTGTAATAACTGCGATAATAATAAATCCGACTACCAGAGCCATCACAACAATCATAGCCGGTTCCAGGAAGGAAACCATTCGATTTAATGCCATCTCCGAATCGTATTCCATCTGCGTTGCAGTTGAAGATAACATAGTATCCAAAGCACCGGTTTCTTCTCCGACCAAAATAGAAGAAGAAAGTTTCTTTGTAAATCCATCTACACTATCTACTGCATCACTTAAGTTTCCACCGGATCTGATATCTGCGATCAGTTTATCAAACTGATTTTCAATATATGTATTTCCGATGGTATTTTTCGCTATCTGCAAACAGGAAACAATCGGAATACCTGCAGAATAAAGACTGGATAAGGTTCTGGCAAATCTGGCAGTATAAATAACCTTTCTCAGTTTTCCGATAACCGGTAAATGAATTTCCATACGGTCAATTAACAGCTTTACCTGTCCGATTCCCAAAAGGACCTTGAAAAACATAAAAATAAGGACACCTGCAAAGATTAATACATACCATTTGGTAGCAACAAAATTACTAATACCAAGCAGGATTGAGGTTGCCAGCGGAAGCTCATCCATCTGTGCGAAAAGGCCCTCAAACTGAGGTATAACAAATCCCATAATAACTGCCACTACGACTACAATCATGACACACAAAATCTTTGGATAGGTCATCGCTGATTTAACCTTCTGAGATAATCTGTATTCCTTGTCATAGTAACTGGCCATTTGAAGTGCTATCTGATCCATGTTACCACTGGTTTCCGCACTTTTTATCATGTTCACAAAAAGCGGTGGAAAAGCATCTCCCTGCTCAAGCAGTGCATCTGACAGGGACATACCGGACCTGACCAGTCTCTGAATATCTTTATAAATTTCTCTTTGTTTTGGCTTGATAGATTCATCTTCGGAAACAATTTTCAGTGCTCTCATCAAAGAAACACCGGCGCCAATCAATTCGCCTAAATTTCTGGCAAATTCACTGATCGCATCAGACTTAATTCGTTTGATGTTTTTTACCTTTACTTCTTCTTTATAATCCACCAAAAATTTATTTTCATTTTTCAGTCGTTCATGCAAATCCTGTGCGTCATTTGCCTGGATTTTACCACTGACGTTTTTTCCGTTTTCATCTTTTGCCTGGTACTTATAGGTTTTCAAATATTAACCCTCCGTAATTTTAAAACATAGTAGACAAATATAAATTCATTAAATAATTACCGGCAAATACTGCTACGCCGAGTCCGACGGCCAGGAAAGGTCCAAAAGCAAAATGTTCTTTTCTTCCCTTTCTTCTCATAACCAGTAACAAAATTCCATACAGACCGCCGAGTACCAGGCCTACAAAGAAGCCTGCCACAACAGCTTTGATTCCAAAGAAAAGACCTGCAGCAAACATCATTTTGATATCTCCGCCGCCAAATCCTCCCGGAACGATAAATACGATAATCAGCATCGGTACGCTGATTACAAACATTGCTATAATTCTGGACATAATCGAAATACCCGGCATGGTAAAGATGGAAATCAATCCAATCACACCAATTAGAATATTTAAGATAACCGGTATTTCCATTCTGGCTATATCAATAAAGGTAATCATCGTAAGTACACAAAACAGTGCAAATACTGTAATCATTACCAAATTCATTCCATAGTAAAAGGTAAGTCCCGCTCCTATCACTGCTCCGAGTATTCCAAATAACACCTTTGCTTTCATAGGATTTCTGGTTAAATAATCGTTATCTAACAACGGTAATTCGTCTTCATCCTGCTCTTCTTTGATTCTGGCATCAATCGGTTCAATCAGTTTTAACATTCCGAAATATAAGCCAACAAAAACTGCTGCTCCGATGATTGCCATAATAACTACAAATATCATATTACTCATAACTAACTTTAGGATTTACTCCTGCCCCTTCTGTTTATTTGGAACTACTCTTTTTCATGTTCCCCATATTTTAAAACCGGAAGTATATAATCCACTGTCCAGTTCTCCTCTGCCTGATTACTCACATCATAAATGACACGATAATGTTCATTCTCATAAATAAATTTTATAACTTCACGAGTTTCTTTTTTATAAGAAACCAATTGAACATTGGTTTCTTTTTCCATTAATTGATCGATTCGCTCCTGTACACCAGCTGCTAATCCATTTGGACTATCCGGTTTGTAAATCACTCTTCCGAGCCCATAATACTCAACCGTCAGCATTTCAAAAGCCAGTTTGACATTTTTAGCTTCTCTCAGTGCGATTCTGGCCTGCGAATTCACATAAGCCACCGTCATAAATGGTCCCACGATAATACAAGTCACAATAAGCACAAGCAGAGCAATCTTGATATAATGGAATACTGGTTTTAACTTATTTACCATATATTTTCTATTCCTCTTTCTGCTGTAAAAATGCAAAAAATCTATTCATAATTAATATTTTCATTATAACACATTAGGTATTTTGTGGAAACATAATCCCCATACTTTGGACTATGAATTGTCATGGAAATCCGGTATACATACGGCGGATAGCCTTCACTTTCCGGCTTTTCAAATTTCAGGTCCGAAATTACATACCCTAAATATACATTTTCATCAAAAGTCCAATCAACCGCATCGTATTGATACTGTGGATCTTCACTGTCTATTGCATCATAATGAATCAACAATAAATCCTTATCATTCTTTTTTATCGTAATTTTACTGTCTGTTTCTGCAGTAAAATATACCTCATCGCCTGCTCCGTTTATGGTTATTGTCCCTTTTTTAGCACCTTCCAGCAAACCTTCCACTTTAGTCAAAAGAAGCTGAGAAACCTGTTGTCCGTAGGTAATTCCCTTTGACTGGTGATACTGTACAATGGTATAGGACATAATTCTCGTTGCTGCCACAATAAATATAGACAAAAGCAAAAATGCAACAATCAGTTCTGTCAGCGTAAAGCCTTGATTCTTATTCAGTTTTTTTATTCTTTTTGATAAAAAACTGTTCATACTTATCCTCACTAAGGCATTTGGTTATTGTAGATCCGAAATCTATATACAGAAATATCATTTTCTGCATCTTCAAGCT
Source organism: Lachnospiraceae bacterium (assembly GCA_045643145.1). GTDB lineage: Bacteria > Bacillota > Clostridia > Lachnospirales > Lachnospiraceae > SVFI01. The sequence continues at coordinate 8,937 of JAZUKG010000018.1, forward strand.
CATATTTTTTAAGACCTGCATATGTTAAATCCACTGTAACGGGACTGGCTTGATTTTTGGTCATATCTGTTTTTGTCTCGTCCAGTTTTAACTTGAACTCTGCAGCATCAATTTTGGTCATCACACCTGTCGGCGGCGTCTGCATAAACATTTTTTCTTCAAAGGTTTGATTTAAACGAATCTGATCTGTCGATTTCATCAGCATTTCATTTGACACCTTAATAATCTGACTCAAGGAAGCCATCATTACCATCAAAAAAGCAAAGCCAACCAAAACTTCTGCCATAGTGGTTCCCTTATTCAGTTTTAGCTGTTTTAATCTTTTTTTCATATGACATCTACTCTCTGCTTCGAAGTGTAAAGTTCCAGGTTTCACTCACATCTATCGTATTTCCGGCCGGATTTACAGTCGCATTGCTTAACGACTTTAGGCTTTCAGGCCCTTTCATGGAATAATCCGTAGATACATTTAAGGTATAAACAGATTCCACGCTATAAGTAGAATCACCTTTATCCACAGTTACTAAAACATGTACTGTCGTATCATCATTTGTAGCAGCTACCTGCGCTGCACTACTATCCCAATAGATGCAAACCTCAGCCTCACATCCCGGGTTATAATCCGTTCCTCCCGGTATCGTATAATCCAAAGTAAAATAACGGTAGGCACTCTCTGCATCATGTCCTGATTCCTCTTCATTTAAATATGGCCAGTTATCCTGACATAAATTAAAACGAAGATAAAGCCAAAACAAATCACTCGATCCTGTCGGGTTATTCAACAAATCTTCCATATCCTCAATCGAAGATACATCATTTAAGGATAACTCTTTTTCCAGCTCCAGACTTAAACTTTCTGCCATTGACTTACACTGCTGATACACATTATCCTTCATAGTCGTTGAAAACAAAGAATAAGATACCAGCAAAAGAGAAAGGCAAAATACCATCATAACAACGCTGACAATAATAGCTACAACCATGGCTGCGCCGGCATTTCGATTTTTATTTCTGCATTGTTTCATGTACATTTTATGCATCATGCCTTTCTCCTTTCCGGATCATATCCTATTTTTAATTTGACTGCTTATTGTAATCATTTATTACGTTATCATCAACCTTGCAGTCCATTATGAATCCCATATTCATTCCTACGAGTCCAGCCAAATCATCTTCAGCTCCTATACCGACTGCTTCACATTCCTGCATCAGGCCCTCGTTTAATTCACATATAGATCCTGTGAAAGTACCTCCGGAAGATATTCTTCCCGCAGCTGTATTGCTACAACGCAGCAGTGTCATCTTTGGCGATGCTCTGCCTATGATAGCGCCGGCAAATCCGTATCTAAAATCACTACCGTCATCATGTTTTACGTCTTCCTGAATGGTCGGATCTGTAATATAGCCCAAAGCGGTGACAGGTGTCTGATTGCTCACATCTCGAATAAGCACCTGCGTTTCTCTATCATTGTAGCCAACCACACCACCAACACATAACTGAGCAGTTATCTTTTCCAAGGAAGTAACCGCTTGATGATTGTCATCACCATAAATCATGAATTCTATTTCAGAAGGATTTATCGTACTGCCTGCTACAGTAACATTTTCTGCATGAATTGACTCGGCTACATCCCTTATATCCTTAAGCTTAGAGTTTGGATCAGCTTTCTTTGCTTCAATCTGTGTTACAAATTCTTTTTGAAGTTCATATACATAACCGTTTTCAAGTCCGGCATCATCCTGATCCAATAGAATATTGTATCCGGCATATCCTCCAACAAATACCTGTCCATCGATTGAACCGGCATTGTTATCAACTCG
>JAZUKG010000019.1:0-2017 GCA_045643145.1 Lachnospiraceae bacterium
AGGGACTGAAGAGTTACCAAATATTTTCCGGCGCTTCTTCTAAAATAGTACACAGGAAAAATGAGACGGATGTAGAGTAATTTCAGGACAACCCATACAACCGAACAATAATCATCTTTGAAACCAAATAATAACAATCAGAAATGCTGGATACATACACTCCTCCCTTTGAAATAACCGACACCATAATACACCTGATATCCGAAATCAGCAAACAGCTTGGAAAAATCAGCGCAGAAAAAACATTTGACAAAAATCCCACTTTAAGAAAAATCAACAGAATACAGTCAATCCACTCATCCTTAGCAATCGAAAACAACTCCCTCACACTCTCACAAGTAACAGACATCATCGACGGAAAAGCCGTAATAGGACCTTACAACGAAATCCTCGAAGTAAAAAATGCAGCAGAAGCATACAAACTGCTGCCTGACCTCGACCCCTACTCAGAAACAGACTTACTGAAAACACATAAAATAATAATGAACCGGCTAATCGAATCCGCCGGAGAGTACCGCAGAGTAGGCGTAGGCGTCTTCTCAGGAAAGACCTGCGTACACCTTGCACCCCCCGCAGCCCTCGTCAAAAAAGAAATGGAAGACCTGGTAAACTGGTGCCGCAGCACAAAAGTACACCCGTTAATCAAAAGCTCAGTATTCCACTTCGAACTGGAATTCATCCACCCCTTCACCGACGGAAACGGACGGATGGGAAGACTCTGGCAGACACTCATCCTCAGCAAATGGGACTCATCATTTATCTGGCTACCCATAGAAACCCTGATTCTTGAAAAAACTGCAGGATACTATGACGCCCTCTCTCAGGCAGGGAAATGCGGAAAATCAACCGTATTCATAGAATTCATGCTCCAGCTAATCCATGAAGCACTAACCAGCGCAGCAGAAAACCTAACAGATGTCGGAATAAATGTCGGATTAAATGTCGGAATAAACGAGGAAAAAATCTTAATCGAGATGCGTAAAAACCCGACAGTTACCGCACGTGAAATAGCAGAAATCACCCGTCTTACCCAGCGGCAGGTTGAACGCATTATCTCTGAACTGAAAAAACAGGAAATCATCCGCCGCACCGGCGCAAAGAAAAACGGACAGTGGATTGTGCTGTACTGAATAAATTTAAAGCAGAGAAAATATATATCCATAAGAAACCAAACATAAATGTATTACAGAATCAATGCAGAAAATCAGAGCATATAATACTTCCAAGAACGGTCAATAATATGATACCCTATACCAGCATAAAACATGACGTACTCAAAATATTAAATGAACATGCAGAAGAGATACGTCAGAAATTCAGCATAGAGTCATTAGAACTCTTCGGCTCCGTTGCACGGGGGGAAGACACCCCGCAGTCAGATATAGATATCCTCTACATATTCAAAGAGAACGAAGAAACATTAAGAAATCTATTAAACCTTGGCGACTACCTTGAAACCCTATTCGGACGAAAAGTTGACCTCGTACCGAAAAAATGGATTAGTCCGCATTTCCGCCCCATAATTGAACAGGAGGCAATAGCAATATGAATCCGAAAAACGAGGACAATATATTTATTACTCATATCTATGAGGAAATCCTGCTGCTTGAAGATATTTGCCGCACTCATACCACAGACGAAATAATAGATAATAGAATACTCAGATATTGTGTTCAGAAATCACTGGAAATTATAGGAGAAGCAGCAAACAGAATTTCTGATGAAACAAAAAACACATATCCGGATATCGCATGGCGGGATATTATCGGGATGAGAAACAAACTCACTCACGGGTATTTCGGCATTGACTGGAATATTGTGTGCAGTGTACTCACTAATGACATCCCTGTACTCAAAACACAGATTGAATCCATCAAAAAAGATAGGTAACTATTCAGTCCCCATATCCAAAATAGAAACGTTTGATAAGTCATGCGGATTATTTTCTGCATAGTCACAATAACCGGAGACGACATCATGAAACCCTGTAACCATACCTTTGCGAAAGGAGCTAATC
>JAZUKG010000020.1:0-1741 GCA_045643145.1 Lachnospiraceae bacterium
CGATTCAACGATTGAAGTTGTTTCACTGAATCTAGACTCATATGGTTTTCATAATCAGAAAGCCCTATTTCTTTCCACGGATTAACCATTTCATTGTCTCCTTTATCTAGATACTTCCAAACCTACTATTCTTCATCTGACAAATGTTTACCAGGGAATGATAATCAGGATATTGAGACAGAAGGCAGAGACAAACTGGGATTTTGCTTATTCTTCGGATGACTGTTTCAGCAGTTCGTATTGTTCGGGAGTTGTGATTTTTCGGAGTTCAATCATGGCTTTTTCGTATTCGTTTTCATAATGCGAAAAAGTATCTGTTTTCTGCAGCTTAAAGCCCAGTGAAATATACAGAAGAATTGCTTTCCAGCTCCATGGCTGCGTGTGGATATAGACAGGAAGGCCCTGGCGCTCTGCATAGATATTCATAACAGCGGTGCAAAGGGCTCTCCCAAGACCAATTTTCTGGTATCGTTCATCAACCACTAGCCAATGCAAGGAGGAAACACTGTTTATTCCACGCATATCCTGCCATGCGATGCAGGAGCCCACGACATCACCATCGTTATTTAGTGCAAAAAGTATGTTTGGAAGCAGTTCGGGATTCTGCAAATAAGTCTCTGCGAAATATTTCTCAGCTTCCGCTTCTGAATCAAAGTCGCCAATGGCATATTCCTGTTTCGCCCATTCTTTTTCATACCCGACCTGATATGGAACGATAGAAAAACCAGCCGGCAGCGCTGTCTTCCTGTAGTTATAATCGGAGCATTTCATAATCGTATTGCAGAATGGAATAGTTCTGTCGAGCATAAAGCCCTCCTTCAAATCCCGATTGGCCTTAGTCAACAATTTCAAAATATATTTTCCGATTTTCCTTACAAACAAGTGTCCCGACCAACTGGGATTTGTTAATCTCATTTGGCTTTCTTGAGTTTCTTATCGGGCAATTCCGTATACATGCATTCCAGTAAGTCTACAATCAAATTCGCATCCTCAAATTTGTCGAATACGTGCATCAGCGTCTTTGAACCTTCATATGGATAACGCAGTTCAGAATCTGCAAGCAGCCTGTCCGATGTCGGCGTTCTCTTCAAAAACAGTTCATTATCGCAAATGTCACCTATCAGCTTACCGTTGAGGTATACAAGATATCCGCCCATCATGGATTTTATGACAATATCACCGACTGTTGAAAAAACTTCACGAACGTATTCGTTAAATTCATTCACTGCGACTTCCTCCACAAAATCGAATTTGTCTGTGTCTATGCTCCGCCAAATTAAAATATGTCGTTGTTAATGAATTCCCAATATCCGTCGTAGGCATATCCGGTTTTTCCAATTAACAAATGCTCTGATTTAAAAAATCCGGCCTTTTGAATTGCTTTGATTCTCTCTACTGCATATAACGGAGCCTTTGTAAGAACGCCTTTACATCCTAACATTTCTTCAATTTCAGGCGTGATGAGTGAAAAAATATCATACAATAGATTCGCTTGCTCATAATCACTTCCAACATCAACCCTTAAAATACCCATATTGTTAAACGCATCTTCCGACACTCTCAAACATAATTCAACAGTTCCTATTGCACTTGATATTTTCTTGTCGATAATAGAAAGTCTGACGAACCAACCGTTTTTGTATGCCATATGCCAGAAACCGATCGCCGCTGCCATTCTTTCTTTTGTTGCATAATAGAAATTATCTCCATCACAATTATCACTATTAAAGAATGGTAATGC
>JAZUKG010000021.1:0-1565 GCA_045643145.1 Lachnospiraceae bacterium
TGCAAGCTTGCGTCACAATTACCGCATATGCGTGAAAGCAGGGAGGTTGTCCAGCCACTGATCAAACAGGGGCTTAGTGACTCTCAAATAGATGAAAATATTAAGACTATCATTTTAGGTGATGGAGAAGGTATTTGGTAAGTGAGAAGTTAAGTTAGTTTGACTTGATAACACTTCCATGATAACAATTTGATAACATTAGCTGATACAGTCCGTGTGATATGGACAGTTGAAACCAAATGAAATCAAATCGCAACAGAGAACCCTAACAAAAATGTTTAAGACATAGGTTTAGTTAGGGAGTACGAATGATTTCACTGTCCCCGGATAGCCTTATAAATCAAGGCTTCCGGGGTTTTTTTGTGCTCCGTGACAAAAAAATGACAAAAGAAAAAACTCAGGCTTGAAAAGATGAGTATATAAAAATGCATACTGTGTCCGGCTCAATTCGTCACTTAGCGAGTGACCATTTGGGAACATATGGTAAAGTGCTTACCACTTCAAGTCAAATAAGTGGTGCATTTTTTCTTTTGTTTAAAAATACTTACGCTGATGAAGAGTGATAAGGTTGTCGAGCTGACGTAAATATGTTCCAATTTTCTTCTGCTCTTCTATATTGGGAAAAAAGGAAATGTATTGTAAAATGAAACAAAAAATTAGATATCTGGACGATGAGGGGAAAAAATGTATTTTCTAGAAATCATGGAAGAACATGCTCGCAGATTTCCGGATCGGTGTGCGGTCTGCCTGAACCATCAGGAACAGACGATGACCTACCGAATGCTGTGGGAGTATTCCGGCAGGCTATATGCCTGGCTTAAGAAAAAACAAATCGGCACGGAAAGTATGGTTTTGCTTTATATGCCGAAAGACCCCAAACTATATGTATATGTACTTGGCGTCATGAGAGCCGGTGCGGCTTTTACCATAGTAGAAAATACCACACCGAAGGCAAGAAGAGATTTTATCCGTAAAGACTCCGAAGCACAGATCGTTCTGACTGCAGATATGTTCGATGAGATCATGGAAGAGCAAGCACTTGACGGATCGGAAATCATAAATCCTCATGATGCGGCCTTTGCGGTTTATACATCCGGAACAACAGGTAATCCGAAAGGAGTAATTCAGGAATACGGAAATGTGGATCTTGAGGTCAGGTATCATCAGTCACATGCAACTGGGCAGGGAGAGAGACATGTATCTGTTTTTCCGGCCGGTTTTGTCGTTTTTGTTATGGAGTTTGTTCTGGAACTGACCAGAGGCAATACAGTATATATCGTGGAACCCGGTATTTATCAGAATCTGACCCGTTTCGGGGAATTTTTGGAGGAAGAGCGGATTGAGTCAGTATGGATGACACCTTCTATGCTCAGACATCTGCAAAGTCTTGGCAAGACAGTCAAAAAGGCGATGGTTATTGCAGAACCGGCAAACGGTCTAAGTGTTGACAACGTAGAAATCACGAATCTTTATGCGCAGAGCGAAACATGTTTCACAATCGCCCGCACTGTGCTGGATAAAAAATATGATAAAGCACCGGTTGGAAAGAATTACGTCGGGATTGA
>JAZUKG010000022.1:0-1789 GCA_045643145.1 Lachnospiraceae bacterium
CAAAGGGAATACTATTTATGATCTTGTAAAGGAGGGTGTGGAGATTGGCGAGTATCTGGAACAGGTAAGGAGTATGTGTGCATTACTTTATGAAAAGAATACAAATATTGATTATTTTCCAACTAATTTTGTGGTTCAGGATCATACACTTTTTTACATCGATTATGAATGTAACGATTATATGGAGGAGTGGAATTTTGAAAATTGGGGAATTAAATATTGGGCACAAACACCAGAATTTATAGAATATATAAAAAACATAGTGTTAGTTTAGAACCTTGGACTTGCTGAGCTACAAGGCATCAGTTATCAGGTATCAGGCATCAGATAACGATCCTTGTGAATCTGATTGTCAAAATTCAACAGTATTCGTAATCTGATGGATGAAAACAGAACATATTTCCGGTTTCGGAACTGATGCCTGGGGCCTGTAGCCTGATGCCTCGATATCAAACGAGGTATCAAAGAACCGAAGTCCTAACTTTTAAACTAACCCCAAACAAATTAGAAGTTGTTGAAAAGATTGTTCCCGATTGCATAAAAAAACACTTGACCTTCCACTTGCTGGAAGGAGTATAATACCCCCATCAAGCAAAAAGAAAAGGTGGTAATCCAATGAACCGACAAGATATCAGCAAGAAGCAATTTATCATCTACATGGCAGCAACATTCATTCTGGCGTACCTTATTCAGATTGTTGCCAGCAATTTTGCGAACAGCGGAAATCGGATGGCATTCCAAATGATTATGGCAGGATGCATGTTTATGCCTTTCGTGGGTGTTCTGGTGGCCAGAATTCCGTTAAAGGGAATGGGCTGGGTGCCCCATCTGAAAGGAAAGGTCAAATATCTTTTCTTTGCACTCTGGGTGCCTGCTGTGCTCATGACAATCGGCGCCGGAATCTATTTCCTGATTTTCCCCAATACATTTGATTCTGAATTCTTAACTCTGCGTACTGTTGCGGAAGAGGCTGGTGCACTGGAACAAATGGAAGCAGCAGGAATCACTGTACCCATGTATGCTCTCATTTCCACGATTCAGGCTCTGACATTCGCACCATTCATTAATATGTTTGTGGCTTTGGGAGAAGAAGTCGGCTGGAGAGGCGCGATGTATCCTTATCTGAAGAATCAGTTTGGCGTTACCAAGGGGCGTATTGTCGGCGGCTTCATTTGGGGCGCGTGGCACTGGCCTGTTATGATTCTGGCTGGATTTGAGTATGGCATGGACTATATTGGTGCACCTGTACTTGGTTTGATTGTGTTTTGCATTTCAACCATTGCACTGGGTATTCTGCATGATTATGTCTATGATAAAGCAAAAACAATCTGGATGCCTGCCCTGCTCCACGGTGCAACCAATGCATTTACACTTTTTGCATATATGCAGAAGCCTGAGTTTGCGAACAGAAGTATCTTAGGTCCTGCTTTTAGTGGCATCATCAGTATGATTCCTTTTGTGGTTGCAGCAATTATCATTTGCAAAAAGCAGTCCAGCAGCAACTGATAAAAAGCGGAACGGCAAATCCCAGTTTGTAGGGATGATATAAAATTCATATTTGTCGAGCTGCTTAGATGAAAAAATTTTTTGAAAAAAGTATTGACTCCGACGTTACGTAATAGTTTATACTGAAGTCACCAAGTTAAGAGAGGAAATAATAATGATGACAGTGCATGAAGTGAGTAAGCTTGCCGGAGTGAGTATACGCACTCTACAATATTATGACAAGATCGGTCTTTTACATCCGACGGGATATACCGATGCAGGCTACAGACTGTATGACGATACA
>JAZUKG010000023.1:0-9115 GCA_045643145.1 Lachnospiraceae bacterium
CCAAGCATGGAACCGAGTACTTCACCGAGTGTAAGTCCAAGCATGGAACCGAGTACTTCACCGAGTGTAAGTCCAAGCGTGGAACCAAGCACTTCATCTAGCGAAGAACCCAGCTCGGTTCAGACTCCAGAAGTTTCAAAAGAGCCACAGACAACTAACGTTTCTAAAGTAAAGGCAGGATCTAAGAGTTTAAAGATTACATTCAAAAAAGTAAAATCTTCCATTAGTGGTTATGAGATTCAGATTGCTACAGATAAGAAATTCAAAAAGAATGTGAAGAAATCTTTTGTAAATAAAAAATCGACTTCAAAGACATTTACGAAGTTGAAAGCAAAAAAGAAATATTATATTCGAATTCGTACTTATCAAAAAGTTAACGGCAAAAAGATTTATTCCGCCTGGAAGAAATATAAGAAAGCAGTAAAGACAAAATAGTCTTAGACACTAATACCCCTGATAATGATCAGGGGTATTTTCATGTTTATTTTTCAAAATCAGTACTGATTGTTACTCCGCCTTTAAAAACAGCTTTTTCTAGAGGATTCATAAGTTGGATTACCAATTGATTCCCTTCAATTTTTACTGAAAGTTCTGCAGGTCCTTTTGAACTTCTTATATTCCCTGCCAGTTGATTTATGGTATTAACAGCATAGGACTTGTTTTGTTTAGCATTCACCCGGACGACTACTTCTTCCCACAGTTTTCCTTCCGGTGATTCTGATTCTGTAATAGATATGCCTGTCACCAGGTTATCGTAAAAGGCTTTGCTTTCGTCGGTATGATTGCTTTCCAGATAAACCTCTTCAATAGATTGCGAAAGAATAGTTATGGTTTCTGCATCTTGGGATAATCTTGAATAAAAGATATATTTGATAAGTGAAAAGGTGGCATACTTTATTATCATAGTAAACATCAGCAAAATGAAAAAAACAGCAATCCACAATTCGATTGGTCTTCGAACCTTTCTTTTGTTACAGTTTTCATCGATTTCAAAATCATCACGATACCTTTTCCCATTTGCCTGAGAGACAATAACAAGACCCAGGATGAGCCAGATCAAATCGCATAGAATCAAAACACCTAGAAAGATGGGATCGGTTTTTGTATAACCGCTAAAGCAATCCAGCCAGATATTATATGAGATAAAAGAAATAAAGCCTGTTATAAACAAAACGGACATAACAATATTGGCTGGCTTCCATTCTGGATTTGATAGTTCTTTTGTCTCGCTTTTGGGAAGACATTCTACTAAATTTGAATACTCCTTTTTATTATTCGGAATTTCATATCCATATTGTTTCAATCTTTTAAAATATAGTGCTCCCTGTATCAGTTCAATTGAACAAAAGAAAAAGAGGCCGCTGCCAAATAAAAATGAGATGAGTCCAAAAACAAAATTGATATCTATCAAATCTGCTAATTGTGCGTAACCGATTATAGCCAGCACCAAGCCTATAATTGTGAGTATTTTTAACAACTTCATTTGTCTTTTATCATATTTAACGAGTGAGATTTCGTTGGCCCTTACCAGTAATGTTCTCACACATATTGCAATTATGATAATGAATATAATGAGTCCCATAGATTATTTCCTTTTATGATTTGTTCTCAAAGTTCAATAGATATTTTTCCACCATTATATCACAGGACTTACAGTTGTTACAAATGAAGATATACGTACTATAAAGACTATCATTCTAACCGGTAATATGTTAAATTATTCACGTGTGATTGATAGAAATTAAAGGATGAAATGATATGGATTCTAAATTTATGCAAAAGACCGGTGTTGTATGTCTGGGAGCGATGACCAGCTGCTTTTTATGGGGGAGTGCATTTCCCTGTATTAAGCTGGGGCTTTCTATGATGCAAATTCAGACAGAAGATATCTGGTCTCAGATTTTGTATGCCGGTTACCGTTTTACATTAGCCGGTCTTCTCGTTATTCTGTTTGGCTCACTTATTCAAAGAAAATGGCTGGTGCCGTCTGTAAAGGCTGTGCCAAAGGTGTTCGAGCTGTCTTTGTTTCAAACCATTTTACAATATGTTTTTTTCTACATCGGACTGGCCAGGACTCTGGGAACAAAAGCCTCTATTATAGAAGGCATGAATGTCTTTGTGGCTATTTTGATTGCCAGCCTTATTTTCAGACAGGAAAAGTTAACCAGGCAAAAGATGCTGGGCTGTCTCATAGGTTTCATCGGAGTCGTGCTTGTCAATATGACGGGGCAAAGTATGGATTTTAGTATGAGCTTTTTCGGAGAAGGATTCATTTTTCTGTCGACGATTTCGTATGCCTTTTCGTCAGTACTGATTAAAAAACTGAGCCTAGAGGAAAATCCTGTCATGCTGAGCGGATGGCAGTTTTTAATTGGCGGTATATTCATGGCAGCGTTAGGGCTCAGTCTGGGCGGAAATGTTTCCGGCTTTACCACCAAAAGTTTGCTTATGCTATTTTATCTGTCATTCATCAGTGCCGGAGCATATTCTGTGTGGAGTATCCTGCTTACCTACAATCCGATTTCTAAAGTGGCGGTGTTTGGGTTCATGAATCCGGTATTCGGATTTATCCTATCCTCTGTTTTACTGCATGAGAATTCTACATCCGGTTTGAAAGCTATCTTGGCACTTCTTTTGGTGTGCCTGGGAATATATATTGTTAACAGAGCTCCAAAAGAAAATGAAAAAAATAAAAATCTTTTGTAACAAATACAAACACGAATTCGTCTATATTTACAAAGGAGGTGATACAGTGAAGTCGCAGGACTCTTATTTTGAAGAAATATATCAAAAATATGCGGATAAGGTATATCGATTTATTTATATGAAATGTCAAAATAAGGAGCTTTCCGAGGATGTAACACAGACCACCTTTTTAAAGGCAATTGAGCATGCAGATTCCTTTAAAAATGAGTGTAGTGTCATGACCTGGCTTTGCCGTATCGCGCAAAATACTCTCCTTGATGAGATAAAAAGACGTGAAAACAAGAATTTGTCCCTGGATGAACTGCCTTTGGAACAAACAGAAACGGAGCCATCTGGGGATATCTTAAATGCATATCTGGGTCGTGAAAATAAACTGAATCTATATGCCGGTATTCACAGACTGGATGAAATGCAAAAGGAAATCGTGCTTCATCGTTTGTTGGGACTTTCTTTTAAAGAAATCGGACAGATTTGTAATCAGAGCGAAACCTGGGCACGCGTCAATTTTTATCGGGCAAAAGAAAAATTGAAACGAGAAATAGGAGATGAATGATATGAAGTGTTTTGTAGTAGATGATTTATTACCTGAATATATGGAAAACCTTTGCAGCGCAGAGACAAAGGAAGAAATCGAAAAACATATCGCAGTTTGTAAAAAGTGCAGACAAAAACTGAAGGATATGTCTGAAAGTGACCTGGAGGCAACCGAGGATTTAAGTGAAAACGGCAAAGAAGATATTCATCCCTTTGCAAAAATTCAGGCAAAGATGAAAAAAGAAAAGAAAAAAAGAATCGGTATTACCATTGTGAGTCTGATACTAATTTTCATCTTGGCTATCCTGGGATTTTTCCAGATTAGACCTGATTTTGGAGGACCTAACTATGATATGATTGGCTACTATTTCACAGCCAAGCAGATTTGTAATGAAATGAGTAAAGGCAATATGGAGGTCGTATTAGACGGAATCAATAACTGGGCGGATTTATCCAATCATGTCAACTTTGATTTATACGGCGACGAAGCAGAATTTTATGAAGCGACTGCAAATAAACTGAAAGAAGCATTTAAGGATTATGAGGGTTCCAAAGTTGAAATAGAATATATTGAGTATATGGACGGCGGATTTTACAATTACAAAGTGAATAATGATCAGGAAACGAAAATAGGCAGATACTGCGTGGGTGCCAAGTTTATAAAAGGTGATAAAAAGTTAAATGTGTTCATTGACTTTTTAAACAAGGACTGCTATGAAATCATGCTTGATAGCTGGGACGGAGCTGAAGGGTATGATGAACAGGGAAACTATATAGGAAAGCAGATTGAATTTTATTCCTCAGTCCTGATTGATCCAAAGATTAATGATTATATTTGTGATGTGATTCTGCAAAAAGAAGACAGAAAGAGCTTTACTCTGTTATCGCGACGTTTTGTAAAGGACTGCAATAAGTCTCTGTTTGTTGAGGATTTAAATGAGCAGGAGAAGGCCAGAATGGAAGGAGAAGTTCCGGACTATGAATGTACGGATTATTTCATTCAGGTGGAAAACGCATTTCACAAAGTTCACGAGATAAGCACAACGCAGCATTTCCGCTTTGAAGATATTGGTTTTGATAAGGAAAAGCAGGCAATAGAATCTGCTGTCATTTGGAAACTGGCAGACAAAAACGGCAAAAAAGCATTCTTTACGAAAAAATTCTACCATGGTATGAACGGCTATGAAGCAGTGGATGATACCGAGGAAATCTATGCAGAGGAAGGCTTTGATGCAAATCTTAAAAACGAATTAGAAACAATATTTGATTAATCACCGGGGACGCTCCTTTTGTCACAAGGAGCGTCCCTTTGTCACGGGTTCTTTTCAAAATGTTGATAATCTTTGAGGGAATGATAATCGCCGCCCCAGGTAAACCCATGCTCTCTAAACAGCGTCAGACATAAATCCCCATCTTTGATAAAGTATGGATTATCCTGATTTCGATCTACGAAAGGTGCGCCGGTTTCCGGCTGGATAAAAAGACTTCCATCTTTTCTTTCTTTGACATATGGGTTGTACAAAGGATTGATATCTATGGCCAGTCCCAAAGAGTGGTTGGAAAGCTTATCGGATCCCGATACCTTTCGATAACAAAAGCAGGATGTGTTATTAGCTCTCATGGAGCTTTCATCATCTGCATTATAATCATCAATCAGACTGATTTTTTCTATCGGATAGTTAGCCTCAAACAATTTCTCGAAAATATCCAAAAGATCTTCGGCAATCGCTTTATTGCATATCAGTTCTCCCTGATTTATCTTCCCATTAAAATCATAATAGCTTAATTTCAAATATCTTAAATCCGAGAGAAGAATATCAGACTGTTCTTCATCCGGAAAGGAAAGACCGATAATCCTGCCTTCGATATCCTCGCTGATTTCATTTATGGAAAATACAGGAAGGTCACTGGTTACAATCTCTTCCGGCTGTATTTCGGGGATGATATCTTCCTGTTTCAAATCTGCAGTATCATCCTCTGAATTTGTATTCGTATTTAGGTCTCTATTTGTATCTGTATCTGTCCCCGTATCTGTATCGTCATCCTTATCCGAGTCATTTGCCACGGTATATTCCGGCTCTGTTGTTTGAACGGGCTCCGGACTGTTTGAATTTACCGATGGAGAATCTGCACTTTTTTGACAGCCGCTCAGTGAAAGCGATAGCAGAAGCAGGAAAAGAATGGCGGTTTTCTTTGTTTGTTTCATGAAAAAATCCTTTTATATTTTTACATAAGCTGACTAATTCGGTATAAATATCCTCCATTATATAGTTATTTTTGTATAAAAACAATTCGAACCTTTTCAAAACTTGAAAAGAAGTTTATATTTCGATACAATGAATGCAAATTGCGTGTGAAGGAGTTTAGCGTGGAAAAAAGATCTATTTTATCAAACAAATTGTATTTGTATTTAACAGAATTTTTTGCGGGGATGTCTGTTATGGCTGTCGAATTAGGTGCCAGTCGTTTGTTGGCGCCTTATTTTAGTTCTTCTCAGATAGTTTGGACAATCATTATCGGAACCATCATGATTGCCATGGCACTGGGAAATATCTATGGAGGACGCAGTGCAGATAAAAATCCAAACCCGGACAAACTGTATGCCAGAATTTTAGTGGCAGCTATCTGGATTGCAGCGATTCCGGTCGTCGGTAAATACATTATTCTACTAATCTCAGGATTGCTGATTTTTACGGTCAGTAATAATTTCCTGATTATAGCAGGTTTTGTGGCCTGTATGGTTATCTTTGTTTTCCCGTTATTTTTATTGGGAACGGTCACACCGTCCCTCGTGAAATATACGGTAGACAGTTTGGCAGACAGCGGAAAAACGGTGGGTAATTTAAATGCGTTTAACACCATCGGTAGTATTATCGGTACCTTTGTACCGACCTTTATTTCGATACCGGCTGTTGGTACCAGCATTACCTTTCTGATTTTTGCAGGTATCTTATTATTGCTGGCAATTGTATATTTTATCAGTGCCAAAATACCCTTATCAAAAATGAAAAAAGTACCGGTAAGTGTCATCCTGTTTCTTTTATGTTGTATATTCGGCTATGATAACAGCTTTGCTTTCTGGCAAAAGGATGCTTTAAACTACGAAGGTGAATCTGTATACAACTATCTGCAGGTATATGAGGATGACAGACAGGTAGTCTTATCTACCAATGTTTTATTTGGAGTGCAGTCTGTTTATCGCAAGGATATGGGACTGACCGGAATGTATTATGATTATGCGATGGCAGCTCCTTTTATGGCAGGAGTCATGGAAAAGAATTCTTTAGATGTGCTGATTTTGGGTATGGGAACCGGAACCTATGCGACGCAGTGCAACCGTTATTTTGATGGAATGAATATGGAAGGCGTAGAAATTGATGAAAAGATTACCAATCTTGCCAGACAGTATTTTGCACTTCCGCAAGAAATCAATGTAACGACCTATGACGGAAGAGCCTATTTAAATGCAATTGATAAAAAATACGATATCATCATGGTAGATGCTTATCAGGATATTACCATTCCGTTTCAGATGTCCTCTGTGGAGTTTTTTAGTCTCGTAAAAGAACATTTAACAGATGATGGTGTCATGGTTATGAATATGAATATGCGCGGCAATCAGGAAGGCGATATCAACCAGTACTTGGCAGATACAGTTTCAAGGGTATTTCCAAATGTTTATACTGCAGATGTAAAGGGTAATACCAATCGTGAATTGTTTGCATCGGCTAATTCTGACATGGTAAACAGATTTAAAGAAAATGTAGCGCTTCATAAAAACGTCGAACTGAAAAATATGATGGCTGTTGTGGATGAGCAACTCACAAAATATGTGGCAGGAGATTATTGCATGACAGATGACAAAGCGCCGGTGGAGCTTCTCGGTATGAAGGTCATCGACAGTATCATCCAGACAGAAGTGGCTTATTATAAAGATATTTATGAAAAGGATGGTATTCAGGGAGTTCTGAATGCATTCTAAAATAAAAAGTTCTCTGACTACAAGATATCTGTCCTGTAATCTGAGAACTTTTTATTATCAAAATTGCAAATTATTTATTGGTTTTGTATATAATTCCTTTGGTTATGATTGTAATCGTATTTAATACCAAAAGAAATATAAGAAATGACAGAGCAGATCGAATCATAACATTTCCGGCAAAAGGAACTAAAAATAATGACAATCCTAAAATCCAAAATAATATTTTACTTCTTTTTATATCCTTTTCACTCAAATAATCCATATTATTATCCTTTCCTTTGCCACGAATGGTTGTTTATCGTGACCATTTACAATTTTTAAACAAGTTGATATTTTAGTATGCTGCACCAGCTGCAAATCCGGCAGTAAAGCCTGCACCTGCTCCGCCAATTGCGCCTAAAACTGTTCCGGAAACCGTTCCGACTACCGGAAGAGAAACAGTTCCAACAGCTGCACCGGCAACAGCACCGCCACATGCACCGCATACGCCGCCTGCTACACCCATAACCCAGGCAAGTACTTTTCCGCCACCTTCTACTAATTCCATTTCATCCATATTAAGTTCGCAAAATCCATTATTCATTGTTAATTCCATTGTTTATAATCTCCTTCTTTTTTATTATTGTTTTGTTCTGTTAAAGTTTATATTTTCCCCGGGAACTTTATTAGAATCAATTATGTTTTTATCTTGTAAACATGATGTATTACTTGCATGCATTTGTACATCTCTTGGTTACAATGGAATCGTAATACATGCTCACTTTTGTTTCAATAGACATGTGCTATTTGGTTGATAATCGGTGCAATTTGGTATTGCATACCCTAAAGATGGACAATTTACATCCATTTTTGGGATATTTTAGTTGGGATTTTCAACTTGCCTTGAAAACCAATATTCTATTCGATAAAATACCTTCATATGAAACAATCGAGACAATGTTTGAAGGAGTAGATCATGGGTAAAATATGGAAAGTCGGAGTGATTGGTTGCGGTAATATTTCTGATATTTACGTAAGCAACATTCAGACGTATTTTAAAAATCTGGAAATCGTTGCCTGTGCAGCGCGCCATATAGAAAATGCTCAGAAAATGGCAGAAAAGTATGGCATTGAAAAGGCTGTCAGCGTAGACGAATTATTGGCAGATGAAAGCATTGAAATGGTATTAAACCTTACTGTGCCCAAGGCGCACTATGAAATCAATAAAAAGGCACTTCTTAGCGGAAAGCATGTATATTGTGAAAAACCGTTTGCAGGCAGCATGGAAGAAATTGAGGAACTGGTAAAGCTGGCAGGAGAAAAGAATCTTCGAGTAGGTTGTGCGCCGGATACCTGGCTGGGAACCAGTCTTCAGACCTGTAAACATATGATTGAAAGCGGAAAGCTGGGTCAGATTATTTCCGTGACGGTGAATCTGTGTCATCACGGCGTGGAAACATGGCATCCTTCTCCGTATTTTTATTATGAAAACGGAGGCGGTCCGGTTTTGGATATGGGACCATATTATTTTACAGCATTGGTAAATTTATTGGGCCCGATTGAAAGTGTATATGCGCTTTCCTCAATGCCGATGACGCAGAGACCGGCTCTTTGCAATCCGAATATGGGTGAGATGATTCCGGTGGAAATCGATACCAGCTACTGCGGTATGATGAAATTTAAGTCAGGTGCCATCGGAACTATGCAAATGAGTTTTGATATCTGGCAATCAGATCTTCCGATGTTTGAAATTCATGGTACGAAAGGTGTGATGAGTGTGCCGGATCCAAACTGGTTTGATGGGGAAATCAAGCTTTTATTACAGGATGAGAGAATTGATCAGCTCGCTCAAATGGATAAGGAACAGAGAATCGAAACGATTCCTCAGATCCAGGAATGGTTTACTGTATCAGA
>JAZUKG010000024.1:0-1948 GCA_045643145.1 Lachnospiraceae bacterium
TCTGATGCCCAAGAGTAAATTCAAGAAAAAAATTGAAAGAAAAATTGCAATGTTCTTTAACAAGGTCATGGGAAGCGGTCTTGCGCAGGACGAAAATACTGCAGACGGAACCAGATATATCACTCCTGGTATGCCTGAAAAAGTACATGAGCTTGCTGAAGAAGGCATAGTGTTATTAAAGAATGATGGAACTCTGCCAATTTCTCATGACAGAAAAGTATCTGTATTTGGTCGCGTTCAGCATGACTGGTT
Source organism: Lachnospiraceae bacterium (assembly GCA_045643145.1). GTDB lineage: Bacteria > Bacillota > Clostridia > Lachnospirales > Lachnospiraceae > SVFI01. The sequence goes on from JAZUKG010000024.1 coordinate 253, forward strand.
TTATGTTGGATACGGAAGCGGCGGTGATGTTCACGCTCCCTATGAAGTAACTTTTTTTGAAGGACTTAAAAATGCAGGAGTTTCATACAATGAATCCCTGAAAGCCACATATGATGCCTGGTGTGAAAAAGAAGATAATGAAGCAGACCACGGATACTGGGGACACTGGCCTTTTTACTACGATGAAATGCCTTTGGACTCAGTTTTGGTTGAAAAAGCTGCAAAAGAAAGCGATACAGCCATTATCATTATTGGCCGTGCAGCAGGCGAAGACAGAGAAAATAAACTAGAAGCGGGTAGCTACTATCTTACGGATATTGAAAAAGATATGCTTTCCAAAGTTACTGCTGTGTTTGAAAAGACAGTGCTTATCATGGACTGCGGTAATGTCATAGACTTGTCATTTACAAAGGATTATAAACTGTCAGCAATTATCTATGCATGGCAGCTTGGACAGGAAAATGCCAATGCACTTGGAAATATCCTTGCAGGCAAAGCCTCTCCATCAGGAAAGCTTAGTGATACCATAGCAGTTAGTTATGAGGATTATCCTTCTTCTGCTAATTTCGGAGGTAAAGAGTTCAATAACTATGCTGAGGGCATTTATGTAGGATACCGTCATTTTGTAACCAAAGCGAAAGACAAAATTTTATATCCTTTTGGCTATGGCCTTTCCTATACAGATTTTGCTTTAGATGCAAGTGCTGTATCCGATTATGGAGTAAAATGTGCAGTTACTAATACCGGTAATTATCCCGGTAAAGAGGTCGTTCAGGTATATATTAAGGCACCGGTTGGAAAGTTGGATAAATCGGACCGCGTGCTTGTCGGTTATTTAAAGACGAAGCTTCTTAATCCCGGAGAAAGTGATGAAGTAACAATTTCTTTTGACCAGACTGATTTTGCATCCTTTGATGCAGATGGAGTAACAGGTTTTAAGGATGCATTTGTCCTTGAAGCGGGAGAATATGAGGTATTTGTTGGCACTGATTCGATAAATAACAAAAGCATTCACAGCTTTGTTATTCCCAAGACCATTTGTGTAAAACAGTGCCTTGATATCAGTGAGAACACCAGAAGAAGCCGAATCATTGATAATTTGCCGGCAGAAATTCCACAGACAGGTGATAAGGGAATAAAACTTATCGATGTAAAAAGCGGTAAGAACACAATGAGTGATTTTGTGGCTCAACTTTCCGATGAGGAGCTTTGTGATATAAACCGTGGTGAAGGTGCTATGGGTTCGCTTCTTGGCACCCCCGGAAATGCCGGCGCATATGCAGGAATTACAGAATCTCTTCGTGCTAAAGGCATTCCTGCAATCATAACAGCAGATGGTCCGGCAGGACTTCGTGTGAGCAGATTTACAACTCTTCTTCCCTGTGGAACTGCAATTGCATGTTCTTTTAACGATAAACTTGTAGAAGAACTGTTTACCTTAATGGGTAATGAGATAGTACATTTCGGTATAGATGTAAACCTTGCACCAGGTATGAATATTCACAGAAATCCTCTTTGTGGTCGAAATTTTGAGTATTACTCGGAAGATCCGTTCTTATCAGGACATATTGCGGCAGCAGTTGTGCGAGGAATACAGAAGGGCGGTGCTGTTGCATGTCCTAAGCATTTTGCATGCATTAACCCGGAATATAATCGTAATCATAATGACAGCCGCGTATCGAAACAGGCTCTTCGA
>JAZUKG010000025.1:0-28586 GCA_045643145.1 Lachnospiraceae bacterium
AATGGCAAGATTTCGTTATCGAATGCAAAACATTCTGGATGTAAAAGAAAAGCTTGAAACTCAGGCGCGAAATGAATACGCCCAGGCTAATATGGAACTTTTGGAAGAGCAGGAAAAACTAAAGGCCCTGTTTGAAAAACAAAAACAGCTCGAAGATATGGGAAAAGAACTGCTTCTTAGCAATACACTTTCCATTCGAGAAATAGAAAATAACAAACTTTCCAAGACATTGCTGAAAGAAACCATGAGAAAGCAGGCATTGGTGATTCATGAGGCAGAAAAAAATGTAGAAAAGAAGCAACAGGCAATGATTGAACTGATGCAGGAACGCAAGACTCATGAAGTGTTGAAACAGCGTGCTTTTGAAGAGTTTTTACTGGAAGAAAAAGCACAGGAAAGTAAAGAAATAGACGAATTAACCAGTTACACCTACGGTCGTAGCTGATTGGTATAAAAGGATGTGAAAAACGTGGCAGCCACGCCGGAAGAATTAGAAGTAAAAGAAAGTAAAAAAAGATTAAAAGAAGAACGAAAACAGCTCAAGGCAGAACAGGCGAAGCAGAAAAAAGAAGCCAAAAAGAGAGCGAAAGAAATTGCAAAGGAAGAAGCAGCTCTTCCGGATGAATCGGACGGCAATCCGATATCGGCTTTTTTGGTAACTGTGGTGATTGTCGCAGTATGGCTTTTGATTTTAGCTCTTTTGATTAAGCTTGATGTCGGCGGACTGGGCAGCAATGTCATGTCGCCGGTACTTAAGAATGTTCCTGTTTTGAACAAGCTTTTACCGCCATCGGAAATGGCCGATTCATCAGATGAATCATATGAAGGCTATAGCAGTATTCAAGAAGCGGTAGACCAGATCAAGACACTTCAGCTTCAGTTAGAGGCTGCAAATCTGGAAAACTCAAATCATAAAAACGAAAAGGCTCAGTTAGAAGCAGAAATTGAAAGATTAAAAACTTTTGAAAAGAATCAGGTAGAGTTCCAAAAGATTAAAAATGAGTTTTATGAAGAAGTAGTTTATGCAGAAAACGGACCGGGCGCGGCAGAGTATACCAAATACTATGAATCCATGGATCCGGCGACGGCAGAAGCACTGTATAAAGAAGTAGTCAGACAGCAGCAGGCTTCAAAAGAAGTCCAGGATTATGCGGCAGCTTATGCCGGTATGAAACCAAAACAGGCAGCATCTATCTTTGAATCTATGACAGATAACCTGGATTTGGTGGCTAAAATTTTAGATGTCATGGGTTCTGATGACAGGGGTAAAATTCTGGGAGTTATGGATCCTGTAATAGCAGCAAAGATTACAAAAATAATGAATCCTCAGCCTTAAGAAAAAGGCCTTCGTTGTCGATAATATTTGTAGACAATGAAGAAAGGAGGATGAATATGACCAGTTCATTAATAACAGACCGCATTTCTTTAGGCGGAGTACAAACACTCGGTAAACAGCAAAACAATTCGGATGTTTCCAATTTTGCATCATTTATGCAAAAAGAAAATACACCGAATGCTTTCAGTGAGCCGAGTGATTTTTTATCGCAAAAGACAAATGCAAAAGAAGCTTATAAAAGTTCGGGCAGCGAAGCAAACAAGAAAGTCGTAAAGAATCAGAAACTGGAAAATAAAAAGCTGAACAAATCAGAAGAAAACGATGCAGTCAGCGAAGTGGAAAAGCAGACTGTAAAAAAGATTTCTGAAGAACTTGGAGTTTCCGAAGAGGAAGTAAAAGAGGCAATGGAAACTTTGGGATTAACAGCAGCAGATCTTTTTGAAAACGGTAATTTAACGGATTTGGTAGCTCTTTTAGAGGATGTTTCTTCTATCGACATCGTAAGTAATGCAGAACTTTTTGAAAGCTATTCAGAGCTGACAGCAGACCTTGAGAAAGTTCTGACAGATGTGGCAGATGCACTCGGAACGACAAAGGAACAGCTTCTCGAAACCATCCAAAATACAGTAAGTATGAATGAGGTGGCAGATCGACTGGTTTCGCCTATGAGTGAATTGGAACCGGCGGATGAAGCACTTTTAAATGAAAAGGATTTGCTTCATGTGGAAAATTCACAGGAACTGATTAGCGGACAGGAACAGTTCTCAGCAAATACCGGTTTACAAAATGATTTAAAGGATTCAGATACCAAGGATAGCGGCAGAGATAATCATCAGGCGGGAGAACAGCTTCTCTCAGCAATGAATGTAAATCCGGATAATGTGAATGTAAATCCGGAAATTCCGGCTGAATCACTTGATCAGCTCAGACAAAATGTGGATGCACAGGATGTCATTGATCAGATTGCAAAGCAGGTAAGGGTGACACATAGCGAACAGGTTACCGAGATGGAAATGAGATTAAATCCGGCAAATCTTGGTATGGTTCACCTTCAGGTGTCTTCCAAAGCAGGAACTATTACAGCTCAGCTTTCCGCACAGGATGAAGCGGTCAGAGCGGCACTTGAATCGCAAATTCAGGTCTTAAAGGATAATTTAGAACAAAGCGGACTCAAGGTAGATGCCATCGAAATTACTGCACAGAGTCATCAGTTTGAAGAGAATCTGGATCAGCAGGGAAGACAGGAAGAAAATGAGGCACAGAGGGCAGCAGCTTCTGTCAGAAATACGAGAAGAATTCTGGATTTAAATGATTTAGATGAAGGAATGGAATCGGAAGAAGAAATGACACAGGAGCAAAAGCTTCAGGTGGAAATGATGAGAATGGCCGGTAATCGTATGAATTACATGGTATAAAGGAGATGAAGACATGGGTGTTTCAGCAATTGTAGATAGCGGAGCAGTAACAAATACAAAAGCGACGGAGCAGACAAAAGGCGGCTCGAGCATGGGCAAGGATGATTTCCTTCAGCTTTTAGTTGCACAGATGAAATATCAGGATCCGCTTGAACCAACTTCAAATACAGAGTATATTGCACAGTATGCGACCTTCTCGCAGGTTGAGCAGATGCAGAATATGAGCCAGAACATGGATCTGAGTCGTGCTTCTACTTTAGTAGGAAAAACAGTACAGGTAACAACTACTATGGAAAACGGCACAGATAAGACAATCATGGGCAAGGTTGATTATGTAAAATTTGAAAACGGTAAGGCGCTTGTTTCTATTGATGAAGAGCTCTATCCGCTGGATGAAGTTTCTTATGTATGCGATGAAGAATACTTAACCGCATATGATATGGCAGAAGATTTAGTTGGACTTATGAAAAAACTTCCCGGCGTGGATGAAGTGTCACTGAGTGATAAAGACGCGATTGAAGAGGTTCTGAACAAGTTTGATGCAATGAATGAATATCAGAAAACATTTATTGCAGGTAAGCTTCAGGATACCATCGAAGAATATCGTAAAAAGTTGGAAATGGTTATAAAGACAGCAGAAGAATTAGCCGATAAAGATAGTGATACAAACGTGACAGCCGAATAATATTTGGGCTACTTAGGGTAAGAAAGGAAGAGAATATGAACATACAAAACAGTCCATATTTATCCGCCTTGCAAGGGAAGGAATCTTATCCAATAACAGCCGGCGCTAAAGGCATGGAAGCTAACAGGGCGCAGCAAAGCAGCTTTCATGATATTCTGAAGGAAAAAGTTCTTTCAGAGGGCGAAGGTCTTAAGTTTTCTAAACATGCAATGAATCGATTACACGAAAGAGGAATTGCACTGGATGAAACGATGATAGACAGGCTGGAACAAGGCGTTGATAAAGCGATGCAAAAGGGCATCAAAGAGCCTCTGGTTTTAATTGACGATTTGGCTTTTGTAGTTTCAAGCGTTAACAAAACCGTGATAACTGCTATGGGGCAAAGAGACGAGAACATTTTTACAAACATTGATGGAGCCGTTATTAATTAGCCGGACCTTACGGAGGCAAAATGTTCCTGACTGACAGAGGGAACAGGCGGCGAGATTAGGAGGTCGATTTACTATGATGAGATCACTTTATTCTGGTGTATCAGGTCTTAAAACACACCAGATCAAAATGGACGTTATTGGTAACAATATCGCAAACGTAAACACAACTGCATACAAATCACAGTCCATTAACTTTTCAGAACTTATGTACCAGACAACACAGGCAGCCAGTGGTGCAAATGCAACAACCGGTAAAGCAGGTACCAATGCGAAACAGATTGGTCTTGGTGTTCAGTCAGGTGCGATTACAGCCAGCGTAACAACCGCAGGTGCTACACAGTCAACAGGAAATCCTTTTGATATTCGTATCACTGGAGATTCTTTCTTTATCGTAAGTAACGGAAACGACAATTTCTTTACCAGAGATGGTTCGTTCTATGTAGATGGTCAGGGAAATCTGGCAATGAGTTCAAACGGATACAATGTAATGGGATGGCAGGTAGATCCAAATACCGGAAATATCCATAAGGATACCGTATCTGCACTTCGTATCATGGGAGCAGACAATGCGACTTATCCGCCGGAAGCAACTACAAAAGCTTATGTATCCGGTATCGTAGATAAAAATGACCCGGCTGTTTCTTCAGAAGCCGGTAAAATCGTTAGTGTCAGCTTGTTTGATAACCTGGGATATGCATATACAGCTAAGCTTACGACACATTCAACCGGTTCGGAAGGCCTTTATACAGTGGAACTTGCAGACCTTTTGGATGCAAACGGAAAGTCTGTATTAACAGATGATGTAAAGCTTGGATCTGTTCGTAATGTTTCAGATGAAAAAACAATTTCTCTGGCAAACCTGGGAGCAACCAAGAATTATACAGTAGAAGGAAATACTTTAAACTATATCGGTGATGATGGTGAATGGACCAGCATGAATCTGGGAGGAGCACTTTCGACAGAAGAGAAAAATATCCTCGCAAAAGCATTTGGATATACCAGTTATGATGAATTTGCAAAGCTTTATGTGGATGACGGAACCGGAAAAACTACCACTCTTGGTTCTCTGGTAGACGGTAATCAGCTGGCAAGTGTGATTTCGGATGAAAGCATTGCTGTTGCCGGTAAACAGATTACAGGTGGTATTATCCAGTATGATCCTGCATCAGGTATTATTCAGAGCGTAAATGGTTCTGCAAACAATTTAAAGATGAACCTTACCTTTGGTGATGATCCAAACAGCCCGTTTGAAGATATTGAAATTGATTTTTCAACTTCATCAAACTTTAATAACAACGGAACCAGTACAGTTGGTGCAACCAGTGGTGACTTGCAGGGCTACGGAGCAGGTAGAAAGCTCGGTGAAATGTCAGGTATTTCCATCCAGTCAGATGGTATGATATATGCTTCTTATGACAATGGTATGACAAAGCTTTTGGGACAGATTGCAGTAGCAGAGTTTTCAAATGCTTCCGGTCTTCAGAAAGAGGGAGATAATCTTTACTCAGCATCACTTAACTCCGGAGAATTTGACGGAATCGGTGTTGATATTTCCGGTAACGGCGGTTACATGACAACCGGTGTACTTGAAATGAGTAACGTTGACCTTTCAGCAGAATTTACAGATATGATTACTGCTCAGCGTGGTTTCCAGGCAAACTCAAGAATTATTTCTGTATCAGATACGCTTCTTGAAGAACTGGTAAATCTGAAGAGATAGTAAGCAGATAAACGAAAACTGAAACAGAATGGTATGGGTGCCTTTGGTTAGGCACCCATTTCTTTACACAAGTGGAATTTTATGCTTAAAATTCGACAAGAAACATGGTAACAATTGCAATTTTATGTAGACATAATTCACGAAATTTAGTAAAATTATCGTGAGACTATGGTTAGGTAGGTGAATACTTTGGATATAGCTTCAATTGTAGGACTTGTCGTATGTTTCGCCCTCGTTATTTTCGGTATCGTATCCGGAGATTCCGGGTTTGCAGCCCTCAAGAATTTCTTGGATGGTCAGTCAGCGATTATCACTTTCGGTGGTGCGCTTTGTGCGATACTTGCCAGTAACACCTTGGCAGATTTCGTAGCGGGATTAAAGAGTTTTACTTTGATTTTTAAAGTACCGGCATTAAATACACCGGTCATTATACAGAAGATAATTGAGTTATCAAATGTCGCACGTAAGGAAGGATTGCTTTCACTTGAAGAGGCAGCAGCAGATTTGGATGATGCCTTTTTGAAGAAGGGAATCCTATTAATCGTTGACGGAACTGATCCTGAGCTCGTTCGAGGTATCATGGAAACCGAGCTGATTAGTGTGGAAACCAGACATAAAGCCAAAATTCAGTTCTGGCAGGATGTCGGAGCCATGGGTCCTGCGTGGGGTATGATCGGTACTCTGATCGGTCTGGTAAACATGCTTCAGAACCTTTCTGATGCATCGGCAATCGGACCTGCGATGGCGGTTGCCCTTTTAACAACCTTATACGGTTCTATGCTTGCGAACTGGATTTGTACTCCGGTTTCTGCCAAGCTTAAAGTAAACAATGATACAGAAGTAATGGTAAAAGAGATTATGATTGAAGGTCTTTTGTCTATTCAGGCAGGAGAAAATCCTCGTGTTATTGAAGAAAAACTGAAATCCTTCTTAGCACCAAAGGATAGAGAAGGCCTGACAGAGGGTGGTGAAGCAGATGGCTAAAAAGAAGGAAGATACACCGCCAGCGGGTTCCCCGGCGTGGATGGCGACGTTTAGTGATCTTATGAACCTTCTTTTGTGCTTCTTCGTACTTTTGTTCTCTATGTCTACCGTAGATGCGCAAAAGTTTCAGGCAGTAGCAGCTTCCTTCTCTCAGACATTTAGTATTTTTGAGGCGGGAGCCACTGCGATTGGAGACGGTATTTTGATCTCCAACGGAGTAAGCCAGTTGAATGAACTTGATAAATATATCAACAGTACCGGTAAAGCGGCAGATGATGATACAAAGTCAGACGAATTAGAAGAATTTGAACAAAAGAAACTAGCCCAGGCAGAAGAATTAGCTGAAAAGTTGGAGGAGGCTGCCAAGGAGGAAAAAGAATTTGATGAGCAAATCGATATTGATTTCACATCACAGTATGTTTCCCTGACATTGAATGGTGCGTTCCTATTTGATTCCGGTTCGGCAGACCTTAAGGATGAGGCAAAGCCTGTTCTTGACAAGGTTGGACTTATGTTAACCAGATACGCAGAAAGTACAATTGAAATTGAAGGACATACCGATAATGTACCGATTCATAACGGAAGATTTGCAAACAACAATGAGCTTTCAAGTTTCCGTGCATTATCCGTCTTTGACTATTTTATGGAGACGACAGTATTGGATCCTGCAATGATCAAGCATTCCGGAAGAGGAGAGTACATTCCGATTGCTGACAATACAACCCCGGAGGGCAGAGCAAAGAACAGACGTGTTGAGATTAAAATCTATACACAGCTTTCTGGAATGTGAAAACTTGATATGTAGCCCGAACCAATCAGCATAGCTGATTTATGCATGGTGAAGGTTTATATGTAAAAAGTGAGAGGTAAGAGATGAAAAAGAATTTATTATCGATTTTGATTCTTGCGCTTTTGATTGTCAATATTGCATTAAATGCAGTGATTATGATAAGTGTGACATCAACCAATAAAAAGACAGCAGCCGTAATCGGTGATATTGCTTCTATTCTGAACATTGAAGTAGAAAATGCCAAGGATGATGCAGCTGAAAAGCCTGCAGTATCGATTGCTGATACAGTTATGTACAACATCGAAGATCAGATGACAATTCCGCTCAAAGCCGGAGACGACGGACAGCAGCATTTCGCACTTGTTTCAGTCAGCTTGGCTATGAATTCTACTCATGATGATTACAAAACCTACGGAGAAACCATTTCTGACAAGGAAAGTTTAATCAAGGGTGAAATCAGAGAAGTAGTTTCAAGCTATACGATTGATCAGATTCCAAGAGATGTAGATCTCATGACTGCTGATATTTTAAAACGTGTACAGACTATGTTTGATTCAGATTTTATTTACAAGATTACATTCAGAGATATCATTCCGCAGTAAGGAATATAGCCGACAGGCGATCTCGTAAAACTTAGATAGAAATTAGTATGGGAGGTGAGCAGATTGTCAGATGTGTTATCTCAGGAAGAGATTGACAGGCTTTTGCAGGGAATCAGTACCGGTGAATTAGATGCAGAAGTCATGAAAGAAGAGCCGGCGGTTCAGGTTAAAAATTATGATTTCAAACGCCCGGCAAAGTTTTCAAAAGAACATTTAAGAACTCTTGAGATTATCTTTGAACATTACGGACGACTGCTTTCTACCAATTTACCGGTACACCTTCGTAAATCAGTACATGTCAGTGTAACGAGTTCAGAAGCATTTACATTTTCTGAATTTTTAAATGCGCTGAGTATTCCTGTTATTTTGGGTGTTATCAGCTTTTCGCCGCTAAGCGGAAATATCATATTGGAACTTTCTCCAAACCTGGGGTTTGCTATTTTGGACAGACTTCTGGGCGGCGTAGGAATTCCGCTTGAAAAGAACAGAGAGTTTTCAGAAATTGAGTTATCTATTCTGGAAAAGATTATGGTTATATGTACCCAGCTTCTTCGCGAACCGTGGAAAAATGTATTAGAACTGGATCCGGTTTTGGACCGAATCGAAACCAATCCGCAGTTTGCACAGATTATTGCACCGAACGAAATGATTGCCATTGTAACCATGAATATTAAAATCGGTGAAGTAGAAGGGTATATGAACATATGTCTTCCGTATCTTACACTGGAAGATATTATGGATAAATTAAATACGAAATTCTGGTTCTCAACCATGAATCATGCAGATGATGAGAACTATGCAGAATATATTGAGTCAATGATTAAACACACCGATGTTCCGGTGAAGGCAGTGCTCGGAAAGAGTATTGTATCGGTTATGGATTTTGCCGGACTTCAGGTAGGAGATGTCATCAGACTCGACTCCAAGGTGGATGAAGAATTAACAGTCTATGTTGGAGATATTAAAAAATTTACTGTATTGCCCGGAAAGAGCAAAGATAATTATGCTGTCAGGGTAACATCAGTAATCAGGGAGGAGGAATAATTCCATGGACGGTATGCTGTCTCAAGACGAGATTAACGCACTATTAAGTGGAATGGATACAGGCGATGCATCCTCCGGTGCTTCTGACGCAGCGCAGGATACAGGAGAAATATTATCCGATATCGAAAGAGATGCCATCGGTGAAATCGCCAATATCAGTATGGGTACATCAGCAACAACATTGTACTCCCTAGTTAATCGAAAAGTGAATATTACGACGCCGGTTGTTAGTGTTACTTCTTGGGAGAACCTGGAGGAACTAAAAGAGGAACCTTGCGTTTTTATCCGAATTAAATATACGGTAGGTTTGGACGGAGCCAATATCCTGATCCTGAGAGAAAAGGATGTAAAGATTATCACGGATTTGATGATGGGTGGCGACGGTACCAATACAGAAGGAGAACTTGGTGAATTGCACCTGAGTGCAATTTCAGAAGCGATGAATCAGATGATGGGTTCATCTGCCACATCACTTTCTTCTATGCTTGGCAGGATGATTGATATCAGCCCGCCGGAATCCAGCTTGATTGATGATATGAGTTCACAGTCAGGCGCAGATATCGCACCATTTTTGGGTGGACAATTTGTAAAGATTGGATTCAGAATGCAGATTGATGAACTGGTCGACAGTACAATCATGCAGCTGTATCCGGTTGATTTTGCAAAGTCCCTATACGAGATGTTTATCGGTCAGCAGATGGGTGACAGTGAAGAACCACCTGCACCGCAGCCGGTTGCTTCCGGCGGAGACGGAAATGTACTTCTGTCGCAGGCAGAAATCGATGCGATGATGAATCAGGCAAATACACCGCAAGGTGGTCAGGCTCCGACGCCAATGGATAATTCCCAGATGCAGGGCATGGGTCAGATGGATCCGTCAATGCAGGGAATGAACATGGGAATGGGCATGAATCCAATGGGAATGAACATGGGAATGCCGATGCAGCAGATGCAACCAATGCAGCAGGCAAATATCCAGCCGGCTCAGTTTAATGCCTTTTCTGAAGGATTGTCAGGAATTGCCAGTCAGGAAAACATCGGAATCATTATGGATGTTCCGCTTGAGGTCACAGTTGAACTTGGTCGTACCAGAAAATCCATCTCAGATATTTTGGATTTTGCACCGGGAACCATTATTGAACTGGATAAAATCGCCGGTGAACCAATCGATGTATTGGTAAACGGAAAATTTGTAGCAAAAGGCGAAGTAGTAGTTATTGAAGAAAGCTTTGGTATTCGAGTTACCGAGATTATCAAATAACAATCAGAAATTACGATCTTAACATAGAGGTAGTGTCAAGTAGTCTATGAAAACAGTGAATGGCCTCGATTGTAAACAATCGACGCAAAAGAATAGGAGAACAAAAATATGGCAAAGAATATTTTAATTTGTGATGATGCAGCATTTATGAGAATGATGATTAAGGACATTTTAACAAAGAATGGTTACAATGTTGCAGGCGAAGCCGAAAACGGAGTGAAGGCAGTAGAAAAGTATGCAGAAGTAAAACCTGATTTAGTGCTTATGGACATCACAATGCCTGAAATGGACGGAATCCAGGCGCTGAAAAAGATTAAAGAAGCAGATCCGCAGGCAATGGTTATCATGTGCTCAGCTATGGGTCAGCAGGCAATGGTTATTGAATCTATTCAGTCAGGTGCGAGAGACTTTATCGTTAAGCCTTTCCAGGCAGATCGTGTAATTGAGGCAGTTAAGAAGGTAGTTGGTTAATATGTTATTAACAATAACTTCACCGCTTGAATCGGCGCTGCAGTTTATTACAGCTCTGTTTATCTTTGTTTTTGTCGTATTTATTACATGGCTGACATCCCGTTATATTGCCGGATATCAAAAACAAAAGATGAATTCCTCAAATATCGAGGTAGTAGAAGTAGCAAAAATTGCACCAAATAAATATTTGCAGATTATTCGGGCAGGAGATAAGTATCTTTTGATTGCAATTGGTAAGGATGAGGTTACTTTATTATCTGAACTGTCAAAGGATAGTTTACAGGAAGTACAGCCGGGCAATTTGGCGGGAATTGATTTTGCAAAGGTTCTCGAAAAGGCAAAGCTGAAAACTTCCAAAGATGATGCTAAGAAGGAAGGCAAATCTGAATGAAAAAATACGGTTTGCAAATGACCGTGCTTATCTTCCTGGTTTCCTTGTTTTTGTCAGTAGGCGGCGTAGGTGTTTTGGCATCTACTATGAACAGGCATTTAGCAGGTGATACGGATCAAAGAACCAATATTACGGATCCCGGAAGTGCACAGTCGGCTCAGGAACTCAAAGAACTGAATATAGCAAATAATTTAACAGTTACGTATCAGGACGGAAATGGTACTATCGCAGGATCGCTCAGAATTTTATTGATTCTGACCATGATTTCACTGGCTCCGACTATCGTAATCTGTTTAACCAGTTTTACCAGAATTTTGATTGTTCTTCATTTTACGAGAACAGCTCTTAATACACAAACAGCACCGCCTAATATGGTGCTGATCGGTATCACTTTATTTTTGACTTTCTTTATTATGAATCCTGTTATTACACAGATTAATGAAGAGGCGATCAAGCCTTTTGAAGCAGGTCAGATTACGCAGCAGGAGGCTCTGGAAATCGGAGCAGTGCCGCTCAGGGAGTTTATGTATCGTCAGACTCAGAAAAAGGATGCCAGAATGTTTTGTGAAATCGGTGGTTATGAATGGACAGAGCAGCTCGAGGATATTCCTACCTCAGCATTGATTCCGGCCTTTATGATTAGCGAACTTCGTACAGCATTTATTATCGGATTTGTTATTTATATCCCGTTTTTGGTAATTGATATGGTAGTAGCATCGGCTCTGATGAGTATGGGTATGATGATGTTACCGCCGACCACCATCTCGATGCCGTTCAAGATTTTATTATTCGTTTTGGCAGACGGATGGAATTTAGTGATTGTGAATTTAGTAAAGACCTTCTATTAGGAGGTTTCATTAGAAAAGGAATCGTGAATCGTTATGACAGTAGATACCGTCGTACAGCTTGCCAATCAAGCTTTATTTGCAATTATGAAGACTTCGGCACCGGTTCTTTTGGTGTCACTGATAATAGGTTTGATTGTCAGTATTTTTCAGACGGTTACATCTATTCAGGAACAGACCTTGACCTTTGTTCCAAAGATTTTGGGCGTGTTTTTGACACTTATGATTTTAGGCCACTGGATGCTCAATAATATGTCTTCTTTGATGACAAATATGTGGTCTGATTTTTCAGTTTATATAAGGTAAAGCGATGATTCAATATAGTATTTCAATTGCAGAACTGGAATTTTTCCTTTTGGTTTTGGTCAGAGTGACCTGCTTTATCCAGGCAGCTCCGTTCTTTGGAATGAATCAGGTGCCGCAGCAGGCCAAGATTACTCTAGGCGTCTTTTTATCTTATCTTATTTATTATTCAACGATGCCTCACGAACAAATCATTTACGAAACCGTTTTGCAGTATTCAACAATTGTATTGCGTGAAGCAGTGGTAGGGCTGACAATTGGCTGGGCTGCCAATATATGCAGCTCTATTGTTTTTTTTGCAGGAAGAATGGTAGATATGGAAATCGGACTTTCCATGGCAAATGCGATTGATCCGACGACCAGAGAAAACGCGACATTAACCGGATTTTATTATCAGTATACGGTAATGCTGATTTTGATGGTCAGTGGAATGCACAGATATTTGATTACGGCTTTTGTAGAAAGTTATCAGCTGATACCTGTCAACAGAGCTCGTATAGAATATGGTTCCATTGTAGATGCATTATCTAAATATTTGTCAAATTATGTCAACCTCGGATTCCGCATTTGTCTTCCTATCTTTTGTGTAATTATGATTACAAATGTCGTTCTGGGTATTTTGGCAAAGGTAGCGCCGCAGATGAATATGTTTGCGGTTGGTATGCAAATCAAGATTTTAATAGGATTTTCAGTCATGCTGATGACAACAGCTATGTTGCCGTATATCAGTGATTTTATATATAGTCAGATGAAGGTCATGATTGTTTCGGTAGTAGAAGCGTTTATGACTTGATGCAAACTTTTTGTTATGTAAACCATAAAGAAGGAAAGTATTATGCTGGAACTCAGGCTTCAGTTCTTCGCGAAAGAAGGACCGGGTGGAGAAAAAACTGAACAGCCTACGGCCAAAAAGCTGGATGATGCGAGAAAAGAAGGTCAGGTAGCCAAAAGTAAGGAGATTACGAATGCAGTCACCTTGATTGGCGCCTTTTTGCTGATTAAATTTTCTCTCGGATTTTTAGGAAATCAGTTTTTGGGGACATTTTCAGACAGTTATAATCGATTTGAAGATTTAATCAGGCTTACCGGAGGCGAAATCAGAACTGCTGATTTTATGATTTTGCTTCGGCATACGCTGTTAACTATGATTATTTGCATGGCACCATTTCTGGCAGTGGGTTATATCCTTTCTTTTTTATCAGATTTTGTGCAGGTAAAATGGAAGGTGACAACAAAGCCATTGATGCCAAAATTAAATAAATTAAGTCCCATCAGCGGCTTTAAAAGAATTTTTTCAACCAGATCCCTGATGGAACTATTAAAGTCCTTTTTAAAGATTGGACTGGTAGGCTATGTGGCCTACAGCACTTTAAAAAATCAATATCAGATCATCTATCTTTTATTCCAGATGCCCCTGTGGCAGGGGATTGCAGCCAGTGCGGATATTGCAATCAATCTGGGAATCAAGATAGGTTTTATCTATTTAATTATTGCGGCTTTAGACTTTGCATATCAAAAGTATAAGTTTAGAACTGATCAGATGATGACAAAACAGGAAGTTAAGGACGAGTATAAGAATGCGGAAGGAGATCCGCAGATTAAAGGTAAGCAGCGTCAGAGAATGCAGGAAGCTTCCCGACGTCGTATGATGCAGGATGTTCCGAAGGCGGACGTAGTCATCACCAACCCGACCCACTATGCGGTGGCAATTAAATACGATGCCGATACAGCTCCGGCGCCAATTGTCCTGGCAAAAGGAGAGGATCATCTGGCAGCAAAGATTAAAGAAATTGCCAAGGATAACAAGGTGGAAATCGTAGAAAACAAGCCTTTGGCGAGAATGCTTTATGCCAATGTGGAAATTGGCGAGCAGGTACCGCCTGAGCTTTATCAGGCTGTGGCAGAAATTATTGCCATGGTATACCATTTACAAGGTAAAATTTAATTTATTAAAAATAAAGATAGCGTAAAGCGGAATATGAAAACAAGGAATTGCTTTGATGAAAAATCATCGACGCAATGGAAAGGAGACAGAAATGAAAAGAGCAGACATAGGCGTTTCAATATACGTACTTTCGGCTTTCGTCATGTTCATTGTCCCGATTCCGTCCCTTTTCCTTGATGTGCTTTTGTGTGTAAATATGGGTGTTGCCTTTACGATTATGTTTGGCTCCATGTTTGCAAAGGAAGCATTGGATATGTCATATTTCCCGACCATGCTGTTGTTTACCACAATCTTTCGAATTGCGCTGAATGTATCTTCAACCCGTTTGATTCTGACGACAGGTGACCCGGGAAACGTCGTACGTACCTTTGGTCAGTTCGTTGGTGGTAATGACATTATCATGGGTGCGATTGTATTCGTCATCCTGCTTATTATTCAGTTCATGGTAATCAATAAAGGTTCTGAGCGTGTTGCGGAAGTAACCGCCAGATTTACTTTGGATGCTATGCCCGGTAAACAGATGGCGATTGACGCCGATTTAAATACCGGTGCGATTACAGATAAACAGGCCAAGGAACGAAGAGATAAAATTCAGCAGGAAGCCAGCTTTTTCGGTTCCATGGATGGTGCCGTGAAGTACGTAAAAGGAGATGCCACTGCAGGTCTTATTATTACAGCAGTTAACCTGATTGGCGGTATTACCATGGGCGTGCTTCGAGGCGGACTGGACTTTAATACAGCATTAAACAATTACTCAATACTTACCATCGGTGACGGACTTGTCAGCCAGATTCCTTCTCTTTTGATTTCGCTTTCAACCGGTATTCTGGTAACAAAGGGAAGCAAGGATGCAGATTTTGGCGCAGCGCTTATCAGTCAGCTTTTTGGTGTACCGCGTACTATGTACATGGTAGGCGCCGTTTTAATCGGACTGGGTATTGCCACACCGCTTAATCTGGTGATTTTCTTATCTATCGGAACTGCATTTATTGTAACCGGACGTATGATGGCCGGTACGATTGAAACAGCGATGATTGAAAACGAGGTTGCAGAAGAGGAACAGGCAGCAGAAGAAATCAGGCAGCCTGAAAATGTCACATCTCTTCTTCAGGTTGACCCGATTGAATTAGAGTTTGGTTATGGTATTATCCCGCTGGCTGATGTAAACCAGGGCGGAGATTTATTAGACCGAGTGGTTATGATTCGTAGACAGATTGCTTTGGAGCTGGGTAGTGTGGTTCCGATTATTCGTCTTCGAGACAACATTCAGCTCAATCCAAACCAGTATATTATTAAAATTAAAGGTATTCAGGTTAGTGAAGGAGAAATCCTTTTTGACCATTATATGGCGATGAATCCGGGATTCGTCGAGGAGGAAATCAGTGGTATCAAGACCTTTGAACCTTCCTTCCATTTACCGGCAGTCTGGATTACAGAGGGACAGAGAGAAAGAGCGGAGAGTCTCGGCTATACTGTTGTTGACCCGCCTTCTATTATCGCTACCCATCTGACAGAAATTATTCGTCAGCATATTGCAGAGCTTTTGTCACGTCAGGATGTACAGAACCTGGTAGACAATTTAAAAGAAAGCAATCCTTCTTTGGTAGACGAACTGGTTCCAAAGATGCTCGGACTCGGAGAACTGCAAAAGGTTCTTCAAAACCTGCTCAGAGAAGGTATTTCTATCAGAGATTTATTGACAATTTTTGAAACCCTGGCAGATTTTGCACCGACTACCAGAGATGCAGATATTTTGACAGAGTATACGAGACAGAGTTTAAAACGTGCAATCAGCGCAAAGTATTTTCCGCCAAACGAAACAACCTCGGTGGTTACTTTAGACCCGCAGGTTGAACAGGAAATTATGGGCAGTGTAAAGCAGACAGAGCAGGGAGCTTATCTGACACTGGATCCGGAAAGAACCAAGGCAATTATGGCCAGTGTTCAGGCCGAAATGGAAAAGCTGGAAAGTCTCGGAAAGAGTCCGATTCTGATTACTTCTCCGATTGTACGTATTTATTTCAAACGTTTGACAGAAGACTATTTTAAAGACCTGATTGTGGTATCTTACAATGAAGTAGAATCCAATGTAGAACTTCAGTCAGTAGGAATGGTGAGTGCATAAATGATTATCAAAAAGTTTGTGGGAAAAACAGAAGATGAAGCTATGAAGCTCGCACAAAGTGAGCTGGGTGACAATCTGGTTGTCATGAATGTGAAAAGCATCAAGGCAAAGGGATTTTTCAGCTTCTTGAAACCTATGCAAAAAGAAATAACGGTAGCGCTCGAAGAAGACACGAGTGCTGATTCCCGTGAAGAAGAAAAAAGAATGGCAAAACAGGAAGAGGATTTACGTCAGGCTGTTGCTGCTGTAAGTGAAATTGCAGGAAGACATTTAGAGGAAATGAAAAGCAAAAAAGTAAAGCCGGATCCTCAGACCTTTGTAAATCAGATTGCCAAGGAAATGAAGCCGGAAGAGGTAAAACTGGAAAAGCCGGAAGAAGAAAAAGAAGAGAAAGTATCCGAAATCAAATCAGCAAGCACTGAGGAAAAGGAAACAGAGGAAAATTCCAATGTAGAATTTTTCAAACTTTTGTATAACATCATGCTGGACAATGAAGTGGATGAACGATATGCAAATCAGCTGATTGATGATTTGGACAAGAGCATGAAAAAGAATATGCCAATCGATTTTATGCTTTCCAATGTATATCAGAAGATGATATTAAAGTTTGGTCAGCCGGCAGTGATTGAGCCTGCGCAAAAAGGTCCTAAATTTGTATTTTTTATCGGACCGACCGGTGTAGGAAAGACCACAACCATTGCTAAAATCGCCTCAAGCTTTATTGTAGATCAGAGAAAAAAAGTGGCGCTTCTGACTGCAGATACGTATCGTATTGCTGCGACAGAACAGCTGAAAACTTATGCCAATATCTTAGGAGTACCGTTTAGAATCGTGTATACTCCGCAGGAAGTAGAGGCATGTATTCAGGATTTTCATGATTACGATTATGTTTTGGTGGATACGGCGGGTCACTCACATCATAATACACAGCAAAGAGGTAATATGAGCCAGTTTGTGCATGCGCTCGATTACAAGGTTGAAAAGGAAGTATATCTGGTAGTCAGTGCAACCACCAAATACAGTGATTTATTAAGTATTGCAGATACTTATAAAGAAATGACAGATTACAAGCTTATTTTTACAAAGCTTGATGAAACCAATACATTGGGTAATTTATTTAATTTAAAGCTTCATACCGGAGCACAGATGTCATATGTGACTGTCGGACAGAATGTGCCGGATGACATCGCAACTTTCGATCCGCAGGAAACAGTTAAAATGTTAATCGGCGGAAATCAGTTTTAGTTTTTAGTTCCAGGAGGATTAGATTTTGGATCAGGCTCAAAATCTTAGAAATATCATAAAGAAAAATCAGGCATCTTCCAGACCACTGGCTCGTATTATTACGGTTACCAGCGGAAAAGGTGGTGTAGGAAAGTCTAATGTCTCCATTAATCTGGCAATCCAGTTTGTGAAAATGGGACAGAGAGTTATCATTTTGGATGCAGACTTTGGACTGGCTAACATTGAGATTATGTTTGGTACTGTGCCAAAACATAATTTGTGTGATTTGATTTATCAGGGAAAAGAAATTACGGAAATCATCACCTGGGGACCGGGTGGCGTCGGATTTATTTCCGGAGGAAGCGGTATTGCCGGACTTTCCAATTTAAACAGAGAATATTTAACCTATATCATACAGAATCTGGCAAAGCTGGATTCCATGGCAGATGTGATTATTATTGATACCGGAGCCGGAATTTCAGATGCTGTATTGGAATTTTTGGTGGCCAGCGGTGAGGTGCTGTTAGTTACCACACCGGAGCCTACTTCTATTACCGACTCATATTCTTTGTTAAAGGCACTTCACAGACATCCGCGATTTGACAAGGAAATGACCACGATTAAGGTGTTGGCAAACCGAGTAGAAAACGAAAAAGAAGGCAAAAGCCTTTTCCAAAAATTGAATGTAGTAGTACAAAGATATTTAAAGCTTCCGATTACGTATTTAGGTTCGATAGAACAGGATTCGCTGCTGACCAAAGCAGTTATGCAGCAAATGCCGGTTTCTTTGCAAAGTCCAAATGCAAAATCTTCGCAGTCTTTTTCAAGGGTGGCGCAGATTCTGCTCGGAACGCAGGAAACGGACAGCGTTCGAAAGAGAGGAATGGCTGCATTCTTTTCACATTTTGTGACAAAGACCTGATGAAATTTAATGGTTTATTTTGTATAATAAATTAGGAATGAAAATTCGTAGATAAAGAATAGGATGGATATTATGTTATCAGAATTGGTTTTACCGGGACAAAAAATTGAATTACAGACGATAGAGCGTTCAATCCTTGGAGCAGCTTCCGATAAAAAAGCTTATACTTCCAAGGTCTTTGATATATTAGATGAGGAACAGTTTGAAATTCTGATGCCGATGGAAAAAACAAAACTGGTGCTTTTACCGGTCGACGGAGAGTATGATGTATGCTTTTATACAACGAACGGATTGTATCAGGCAAATGTTCGTATTTTAGACAGATATAAAAGTAATAATGTATACATTTTGCTTTGCGAATTGATGACAAATTTGAGAAAGTATCAAAGACGAGAATATTATCGTTTTTCTTGTATTTTGGATATGCAGAGCAGACTCCTGGAAAAGGACGAAGAGAAGGCTGTTGAAAACAATCAGCTCTATTTCCAGGATGGACTTCCTCTTCGCCAGAGCGTAGTAGTAGATATCAGCGGAGGCGGTATTCGTTTTGTGGCAAAGGATTATCAGTACGAGCCTGATACTCTGATTTATTTGACCTATAATCTGATTATTGACAGACAGGAAAAGAAATATGAAATCGTGGGTAAAATCCTGGCTGCCAAGGAGTTAGAAGGCAGACCAAAGGAATATGAACACAGGGTTCAGTATGTCAATATCGATACGGTAGATCGAGAAGAGATTATTCGCTATATTTTCGAAGAGGAAAGAAAGAATAGGCAGCGTAGAAATGGCAGATAAACAGAAAAAAGTGCTTATCATTGATGACTCTGCACTTATGAGAAGAGTGGTGTGTGATATAATAAGCACGGATGAAGCTTTCATTGTGGCAGATATGGCTGCAGACGGGGTAGAGGGAATCGAACTTTTATCCCGCAATACATACGATTTGGTTGTCCTGGATTTGATTATGCCAAAGCTGGACGGAATCGGTGTATTGAAACAGATAAAGGAAAAAGAACTTCATGTCAATGTAGTGGTGTTTAGTTCCATCGTTTCAGAAAGCGGACGAACGACAATTCAGGCATTGGAACTGGGAGCCTTGGACTTTATCAAAAAGCCGCTATCTTTGAGCGATGCAAAGACAGAACAATTTATAAAACGATTTTTAACAATAGTAAGAAATGCAGTGCAGTATGAAGAAAAAGGAAGTTCTTTATCGCTTGGTTTAACAAAAGCCGTTCAAGAATTAAAACCGGTGGAGACTTCCAAAATGGTACATACAGACGGCAAGGCGCTTGCAATCGCAAGCTCAACAGGTGGACCGAGGGCACTGCATGATTTAATTCCAAGACTTCCAAAGAATCTGGGAATCCCGGTTTTTATCGTACAGCATATGCCGGCAGGATTTACAGCTTCTCTGGCACAAAGACTGGACGAGCTGAGTCAGTTAAGTGTTGTTGAAGCACAGGAAGGAATGGAGGTCGTTAATAATCGAGTATATCTGGCCAGAGGCGGATATCATATGGAAATCGTACAAAATGGCGAAAAAAAATACATTCATCTTTCGGATTTACCGCCGAGAGAGAGCGTAAAGCCTTGTGCGAATTATATGTTTGAATCCCTGGCAAAGACAGATTATGAAGAACTTATATGTGTTGTGTTAACCGGAATGGGAATGGACGGAACCGTAGGTATTCAAAATCTTTCAAAAGAAAAAAAGGTTTTTGTAATTGCACAAAATCAGGAAAGCAGCGTGGTATACGGAATGCCGAGATGTGCAGTGAATGCAGGAATCACAGACAGAGTTGAACCGATTGAAAAAATCGCAGACACGATTGTCTCTTGCCTTGATTAACCCAGGGCATATATCAACTGAAAGGTAAGCATCAAGAATGGGGGTACAATAATATGGATGTTACACAATATCTCGAAATCTTTTTGGATGAAACAAAAGAGCATCTGCAAAGCTTAAGTGATCAGTTTATGGTATTGGAGCAGGAGCCTGATAATATGGATACCATAAATGAAATCTTTAGATCAGCTCATACACTGAAAGGTATGGCAGGTACTATGGGTTACAAGCGTATGCAGACCTTGACTCACGATATGGAAAACGTATTTTCAGAAGTGAGAAACAGCACAATTTCCGTGGATGGAGCCATGGTAGATTTGTTATTCCAATGTTTAGATGCTTTAGAGGAATATACAGAAAATATTCAGAGCAGTGCGGATGAAGGAACCAACGATAATGAACATCTGATCAAGGCTTTGAATGATTATTTAAATAAAAATGCAGGTGGTAGTGCACCGGCAGCTGCTCCGGCCGCAAAGGAAGAACCAAAGGCAGAGGAAGCACCGGCTGCATCGGCAGGTGATGATACACATCCTGCTAAATGGAAAGATATTAAACTGGATGAAACACAAAAAACGGTACTGGCTGAAGCAGTGAAAATGGGAAAGAAATGCTTTGGTATTACAGTATTTGTACAGGAAAGCTGTATTCTGAAAGCAGCCAGAGCATTCCTGGTATATAAAGCACTCGAAGAAGTCGGTGAAATCATCGTTTCAAGTCCAAGCGCACAGGATATTGAAGATGAAAGATTTGATTTTGACTTTAGTATGGTATTTATCACAGACGGTGATGCTGAGACCTGCAGAAAAGCTGTTATGAGCGTTTCTGAAATTGAAGCAGTAGCGGTTGGTGAAATGGATCTCGGTGTAGAAGCACCTGTTCAGGTACAGGAAACTACTACTCAGGTAGCAACAGCAGTACAGACAGAAGCAGCTCCAAAGGCTCAGCCGGAGGCAGCTAAACCGGGTGAAGCCAAGAAGGCAGGAAAACCAATTGTTAACCGTACAGTTCGTGTTGATATTGTAAAATTAGATGTTCTTATGAATTTGGTCAGCGAGCTTATTATCGCCAAGAACTCATTGGTATCAGCTTCTACACAGGAAGATGTCACCACCAATCAGGCATTTAATGAGCAGATTGAATACTTGGAGAGCGTTACCACCAATCTTCATGAATCAGTTATGAAGGTACGAATGGTACCAATTGAAACTGTTGTTCAGAAGTTCCCTAAGATGATTCGAGACCTGACCAAGAAACTGGATAAGAAGATGCAGCTGATCATGAGCGGTGAAGAAACAGAACTTGACCGTACCGTGGTTGATGAAATCGGTGATCCTTTGATGCACTTACTTCGTAACTCAGCTGACCATGGTTTGGAATCAGGTGCAGTTCGTAAGGAAAGAGGAAAACCTGAAGTTGGAACTATTTTCCTGAAAGCTTACCAGGATGGTAATAACGTTATCATTGAAGTAGGTGATGATGGTAATGGTATCGACGTAGAAGCAGTAAAGAACAAAGCAATCGACAGAGGTACAATCACTGCTGAACAGGCAGAGAGCATGACAGATAAGGAAATTATTGATTTATTATTCCTGCCTAGCTTCTCTACTGCGAAACAGGTATCCGATATTTCAGGTCGAGGCGTAGGTCTTGATGTTGTTAAATCAAAAATTGAATCTCTGAGCGGTGAAGTTGAAGTTAAAACAAAGCTGGGAGAAGGAAGTACATGGATTATCAGACTGCCGCTTACATTGGCTATTATTCAGGCTCTCATGGTTGAAGTGGGAGGAGAAAAATATGCGATTTCTCTCGGTTCTATTCAGACAATTGAAGATATCGAACCTACAGAAATCAGATATGTAGAAGCAAAAGAAGTGATTAACCTTCGTGGAACTGTCATTCCGTTAATTCGTATGAATGAAGTTCTGGAAATTGAATCTACCAAGTCACCGGATGAAAACCTTTTGGTTATCATCGTAAAGAAGGGCGATTCTCTGGCAGGTCTGGTTGTAGATGAACTGATGGGACAGCAGGAAATCGTTATTAAGTCACTCGGTAAATATATCAATAAGTGTAAAGTTATCAGCGGTGCTACTATCCTGGGTGATGGTGAAATCGCACTTATTATTGATACAAATTCATTACTGTAAGATAGTGTAAAGATAAATTAGGAAATTGTGGAGGAAATAGACATGGAGATGTTAAGTGAACAGTTCGAAACAACACAGTTTATTGTAGTCAAATACGGTGATGAGTCATTTGGAATTGATATTAAATATGTAGATAATATTGTTCGTATGCAGAGAATTACCAGAGTTCCGAAGGTAGCATCTTATATTAAAGGTGTAATCAATCTTCGTGGTGAAGTAATTCCGGTTATCTCACTTCGTATTAAAATGGACCTTGAGGATGATGTCATCACCAAGGCTACACGAATCATTATCATTAAATTGGAAAGCGGAGAAAGCGTTGGTGTGCTGGTAGACGAAGTACAGGAAGTAGTTACTTTGAATTCTACTCAGGTAGAAAGAAATGCACACAGTGTAGGAGATGCAAAAGCAGGCTTTGTTTCCGGAGTAGGAAAGGACAAAGACAGATTGATTTCACTCCTTGATATCAACGCATCCTTTGCAGAAAAAGAGGCTTAATATGGCACATATTGATTTGAATGATATGTCGCAGGAGTACTTTGATATTTTACGTGAAATCGGGAATATCGGTGCAGGAAATGCGACCACTGCCTTGGCACAGCTTTTAGGCTGCAAGGTAGATATGAAGGTTCCGAATGTAAGACTCCTCGAGTTTAATCACGTAGGAGATGCCATTGGAGGCGAGGAACAGATTGTTTCGGGAATCTATCTCGTTGTTGAGGGAGATATTACCGGAAGTATCATGTTCCTGTTAAAAGAAGAAGGTGCAAGAAGACTGGTTGCAAAGCTTATGGGGATGGAATGCGATTTACAGACTCCGATGGGTGAAATGGAACTTTCTGCACTAAAGGAAATTGGAAATATCATTACCGGAGCATATTTGAATGCATTATCCGGTCTTACTAATATGATGATTTATCCTTCGGTTCCTGAACTTAGTATTGATATGGCAGGTGCGATTTTGAGTGTGCCTGCGATTGAGTTTGGAACAATCGGTGACAGAATTTTATTGATTCAGTCACAGTTTACGGATGATCAGGAACTTGATGGATATTTTATTCTCGTTCCGGATTTGGAATCCTATGATAAGATACTGAAGTCGCTTGGAATCGAATAGCAGCATGGTTAGTAAGGGAATCAACATATGGGTGAAATAATAAAGGTTGGAATGGCGGATTTGAAAATCTGCAAAAGTCCTGACGCAGTAACGACTCTGGGATTAGGGTCCTGCATAGGGATTGCGATTCGAGATCCGCTGACAAAGATAGGCGGTCTGGCACATGTCATGTTGCCGGACAGCACAAAGATTTCGAACAACGGTAACATATATAAATTTGCAGATACCGGAATTGAAGAACTGGTCAACCAGCTCGAAAAAGCCGGAGCTGCGAGAAGCAGAATGGTTGCAAAAATAGCCGGCGGTGCGCAGATGTTTGCCTTTCAGAACAAGTCAGACCTGGTCAGAGTCGGAGAGCGAAATGCCGAGGCTTCAGTAGAAAAGCTAAAGCAACTGAATATTCCGCTGCTTGCACAGGATACAGGACTTAATTATGGACGAACTGTTATCTTTTATCCGGAAACCGGACAGTTTATTGTTCGAGCGGTCGGCAGAAATGAATATGAAATTTAAGTGTGTTTGAAAATGGAAAATTCGAGTGTAAAATCAAATTTGAATACAAAAAACATACCGGCAATTATTATGCTTTCAGCAGGTTTAATTGCAGCAGCGGTTATGTACATAAAGCATTATGCGCTAAAGGATATGCTTTTGATCCTATTAGGTGTCTTTCTTCTGTTTTATATCATTGGAAGACTGGTTAAAAAAATGCTGGATACCTTTGGTATGCAGATTGAACAGGCCAGAATAGAAGAGGAAGAAAGAATGCGATTGTTAGAAGAAGAGATGCGTCAGAATGCAGACGGCGCAGTTATCGCAAAAGACTAAAAGAACAAAGTAGGGGTTATCTTTTATGGATGAGAACGCAAGAAAAAGACTTTGGATAGATTATGCGAGAACCAAAAGTCCGGATTTAAGAGAAAAATTAATCGTAGAATATGCACCGCTTGTTAAACTCGTAGCAGGTCGATTAAATATGTATTTGGGCAATAATGTTGAATACGATGACCTGGTAGGATATGGTGTATTCGGTCTGATTGATGCGATCGATAAATTTGATGCATTCAAGGAAGTAAAATTTGAAACCTATGCATCCCTTCGTATCAGAGGTGCGATTTTGGACCAGATTCGAAAGATGGACTGGATTCCGCGTACGGTCAGACAACGTCAAAAACAAATCGATATTGCCATCCATCAGATTGAGGCAGAAAAAGGCAGAGAGGCTACAGATGAAGAAATCGCATTGAGTCTCGGTATTACTCCGGAGGAGTATACAAACTGGCAGTCTCAAATGAAGGTAACAGGTGTTGTTTCGCTGAACGAATATATCGAACAGGGAAGTGATATCTCCAATGATAAAGCAGGTGTTCAGGGAAGATTTGAACAGCCGGAGGAAGCTTTAGAAAAGCAGGAACTTAAGCAGATGCTGATGGATGCTTTGGAGCTTTTGACGGAAAAGGAAAAGAAGGTTATTTTATTCTATTACTATGAAGAATTAACCTTGAAAGAAATCAGTAATATCCTGGAAGTTTCAGAGTCTCGTATTTCGCAGCTTCATACCAAGGCTTTAGCCAAGATGAAAACAAAAATGGGTAATTATATGGGAATTTTACACCAGAGTGTGTAAATATATGTTAAGAGGGTGTTTTGTGTGAATTCATATTTTCGATTAGTAATTGAAGACAATAAAACATTTATAGAATTATTCCCTGCAACGGATGGCGGTGCGGAGCTTGATATCAATGAAATAACAGCATATCTTCAACTGAAGCGAATCATGGACTATGATTTAACGGGAATATATAAGGAACTAAATGCATTAAAGGATGAACCTGTAAAGGTTATGGCAATGAAAACTCCTGCTTATGCAGAAAATGAGACTTGCTTTCTGACGTTTTCTGATGATAAAATGCAAGTGTTTGCCAGATTTGTTCCGCCAAGCAATTTGGGCTCGAGAATGGATAAAAATGAAATTCTCAGTGATTTAGCCCATCAAAAGGTGGTTTACGGAATCAAAGAGGATGCCATTGATGCATTTATCAAAAATCCTCAATATTGTACTGATATTGTAGTGGCCGAGGGACTTGCGCCAAGGCACGGCACAGATGCATATATTGAGTATTTTTTTGATACGAAATTAAGTACGGCACCAGCCAGAAATGAGGACGGCAGTGTCGACTTTTTCAATTTGAATACAATTAATCATTGCAAAGAAGGAGAACTTCTGGCAAAGCTTCATAAACAGGATCCGGGGGATTACGGCATGAATGTGCTGGGATCTCGAATCAAACCAAGAGATGTAAAAAAGATGCGTTTATCTTTTGGAAACAAGATTACTCTGTCGGAAGATAAGACAGAGATTTATTCTGATGTTAATGGTCATGTTATGTTAACTGGAGGGAAGGTCTTTGTTTCTGATGTTTATGAGGTGGAAAACGTCGGAACAGCAACCGGTAATATTACTTCAGAGGGAAGTGTGCTGGTAAACGGCAATGTGCAGAGCGGTTTTGAAATCAAGGCAGTCGGCAATGTAGAAGTAAAAGGTATTGTCGAAGGTGCTAAAATAGAAGCCGGAGGAGATATTATTATTTCCAAAGGTATGAACGGAATGGGAAAAGGTGTCCTGATTGCTGGCGGAAATGTCATTACGAAATTTGTAGAAAATTCCGAGATTGTTGCCGGAGGCTGTGTGGAATCAGACAGTATCATGCACAGTACGGTAAATGCCAAGACTCATGTAAAGGTGGATGGTCGCAAGGGCTTTATCGCAGGTGGTGTGGTTAGAGCTACGCAAAGCATCACATGCAAAACATTGGGCTCTGAAATGGGAGCTGACACTGTCGTAGAGGTAGGCGTAGATCCGCAGCAAAAGGCCAGATATGTAGAAGTACAAAAAGAATTAAGAGATTTGACAACAAAACAGAAAACGATACAGTCAACTTTAGACGGAGCACTGGCAAGACTTCGACGAGGAGATATTCTTCCGAAAGAGCAGACGGATTATATCAAGCAGCTGATCACAACCAACAGACAGATGCTGGAAATGATTGATGCAAATGAAGAAGAGTTCTGTGAACTTTCAGATATGATGGATGCCAGAGAAGATGCTAATGTCGTAGTCAGAGGAGAGGCCTATGTCGGAGCCAAGGTTGTGATTGGTGAGGATATGAAAATCTTAAAGAGCAACATGCAGTATGTAAGATTTAAGGATATCGGCGGAGAGGTAAGAGCTTCTTCTATTTAGGAGGTGCCTATGAGTATTTCCAATTTTGAAATCAATGGTATGATGAGTCGTACCCAGGATTACAGCATTTATAAAGTAAATGAAGATAATAAAGGCGCTTTGGTTCAAAATGCGATTCTGACAGATTCGCAAAAGGAATTGGAGAGCAAGTTAAATCGCGTGGAAAAGCCCAATCAAAGTGAGAAAGGGCAGAATAATCAGGATGCCAAGGAAAAAGGCAAGAATGAATATCAGGGCGATGGCGGTAAAAACCGCAAAAAAGAAGAAATCCCCATAGAGGGTAAAGTGGTTAAAAAAAGTGCCACGCATTTTGAGTGGAGGGTGTAAAAACGATGACAGCGTTAGAAATCGTGTTGTTAATACTTGGAGCAGGTGTGTTTGTAGCCAGCTTTGTGATTCCGGAAAATAAAAAAGAAGAAGAGATTCTTGATACCAAGGTAGCGAAAGAAGAAATTCAAAAGCTGGTACAGGAAGAAATGGAAAATGTACAAAAACAGGTATCCGGAGTGATTGATGAAACGGTTTCATATTCCGTTGAAAAGTCAGAAAGAGCATTAGAAAGACTGACCAATGAAAAAATGCAGGCAATCAGTGAATATTCCGGTACTGTTCTTGAGGATATTCATAAAAATCATGAAGAAAGCATGTTTATGTATGACATGCTGATCAGTAAACAGGAAAATTTAAAGGAAACTGCCAGTGAAGTAAACAATGCAGTAACCAAGGCAAACGAAGCAGCTTCTGAAGTAAATATGGCAGTGAAGGAAGCAGAAGTGACTGTAACCGAAATGAATGAGGCTGCAAATGAAGTAAAGAAAAGCAAAAAAAGCAGAAATTCCGGCAGAAGAAAAAGTCAGGCGGATTTATCTGGTGACCCGGATGAGCAGCAGCTGGAAGAGCTTTTGGATATCGTGTTAAAGCAGGAAATGGAAGCGGATACAGATAATCAGTTCACTCCAATGGACTTTGATCAGTTTGATAAAATCACTCCGCCGGAGATGATTCAGGCTGACACAGCAACCTCGATTACCTTTGATGCAACCGATATGGGCGGCAATAACAATGAAATGATATTAAAGCTCCATGAAAAAGGAAAAAGTAATGTGGCAATTGCCAAGGAACTCGGACTTGGTGTAGGTGAAGTAAAATTAGTCATTGATTTGTTTAAGGGGAATTGATTGATATGAAACTGAAATATTATTTACGCGGGCTGGGTATCGGAATGGTTGTTACCGCTGTCATTATGGGTGTGAGTTTACATGGTAAAACAGAACCAATGACAGATGCACAGGTGGTACAAAGAGCCAAAGAACTCGGCATGGAAGAAAAGTACCAGTCAGAGGTTTTGGCCGCAGAGGATACCAAAGCAGAAGAGACAAAAGCGGATACAAAAGAAGAAGTAAAGAAAGAAGCTAATCCTGAGACAGAAACTATATCTTCTAACACAGTAGCTCAGGAGAAAACGACTACTGACAATCAGGCCACATCGGATGAAAAAAAGACTGAAGTAGCAAAGACAGACGAGAAGAAAGAAAATCAGGTTGCTTCAAATGATAAGACTTCGGATGATAAGAAGACAGTCTAAAAAAAGGCAGACGATAAAAAGACTTCGGATGACAAGAAAGCAGAAGAAGTAAAAACAGAAGATAAAAAGACTTCGGATGATAAAAAGAGCGATGAAGTAAAAACAGAAGAAACAACAGAGCAGGTACCTGCAGGTGACAGTATA
>JAZUKG010000026.1:0-2908 GCA_045643145.1 Lachnospiraceae bacterium
GAAGAGATACCGTTTGAAGCGAGAGTTATGGCGCTGGCAGATGTATTTGATGCACTGGTAAGTAAACGTTGTTATAAGGATAGTATGTCTTATGATAAGGCTTTTCAGATTATTGAAGAGTCTTTGGGTTCACATTTTGATCCGGAGCTGGGAAAGATATTTATCGAATGCAGGCCGGAACTGGAAAGCCTGTATGACAGCTATGCGTATGACGATGTTCACTAAGCTGTTTTATAATAGAAAGAGAGTAACAGATAAAGCATAAAACGAAAGGAAAGATAAAATGGAAGAGTATATTACATTTATGACAGAAACTAAAACAGGCGAACAGGTAGAAATGGCTGTTGTGGATGAGTTTGAGTTTGAAGGGAAGGCCTATGTGGCAGCCAGCCTCGTAGAGGACGATACGATTTTGGAGGATGTTTTTATCTATAGGGTAAAGGATACAGAGGAATTTGCCGTTGCAAAACTTCGCAACAATTTTGAATATGAAAAGGTATCCAAAGCCTATTTGGAAATGCTAGAAAACGATATACTTTGATTGAAAATAATCGTGATACATATTATAATAAGTGTAACTAATCTTTTTGGGAGAATAGGATTTTGACTAAAAAGGAACGGACGCTTTCTCTCTTTTTAGAGAAGGAGCGTCCTTTTTTATTTTGGGGGAATGAACTATGTCATATCAGCGTACGGCACTTGTCGTAGAAGATAATGAAATGAATAGGGAAATGCTTTGCAGTGTGTTAGAGGATACCTATCATGTAATCGAGGCAAAGAACGGAAAAGAAGGATTTGAAATCATTCGTAAATGCGGCAGAGACATTTCTATCATTTTAACGGATTTGGAAATGCCTGTCATGAATGGATATGAACTGCTGGAGGCAATACGTGATGACGGTGTTTTCAAGGATATTCCGATTATTGTTACCACTGCTACGGTAGATGAAGAAGAGCAAATTCGATGCCTGGGGATTGGGGCCTCCGATTTTTTGACAAAGCCGTATAATGCCAGAATCATAAAGAAAAAATGTGAAAGTTTAATTCGTCTACGTGAAATGGCGACTATGCTTCGTAATGTAGAACGTGATGCAAATACGGGAACCTATAACAAGGAATCCTTTTTTGTATATGCTTCAAAAATGATTTCCGAAAATCCGAGTGGCACATATGATCTGGTATATTTGGAAATCGAATCGGCACAGCTTTATATCGGTCGTTACGGTCTTCAAAATTTCAGAAAGTTTGAAAAAGAACTGGTAGATGATATGGATGAAGATTTCAAACGCAGTGTGTTGTTAGGACGTATTGATGAAGGTCATTTTGCTATGCTTATGAAGCATAAAACTATGTCGCAGCATAAAGAGGACACCAGTTTATTTGGGGGCTTTTTGAAAAATGAAACACTTCCGAATGTACGAGTTATTTTAGGTATTTATGCCAGTATCGATGACAAGATGAGTATATCGGAAGCTTTGAATAATGCCATGTTGTCGGTAGACAGTATTCGTGGTCATTACGGAACGGATTTGATGATATATGACAACACCGTAAGACTTCGACTGGAAAGAGAAAGAATTTTAGTCGAGACAGCTCAAAAGGCAATGGATGAAAAACAGTTTCAGGTTTTCTATCAGCCAAAGCATAGTCTGGAAGACGGCAGAATTGGCGGGGCTGAAGCATTGATTCGCTGGTTCCATCCGAGCATGGGCTTTATGAATCCGAGCGAATTTGTTCCGGTTTTTGAAAAGAATGGATTAATATATGAGATCGATAAATTCATGGTGAAATCGGTCTGTGAAGATATAAAGAGATGGCTGGAGTGTGGACAGCGAGTAGTTCCCGTTTCGGTTAATATTTCTCAGGTGGATTTTGATTACCCGGATTTGCCAAATGAATTGGAAGCAATCGTTGATAGTTTTCAGATTCCGCATGAACTGATTCATTTTGAAATCACAGAATCAGCGAACGCATCGGATAAGGAGAAAAAGTATAAAACAGTTTATTCGTTTTGTGATAAAGGATTCAAGCTGGAGTTGGATGATTTTGGTACCGGATATTCTTCTTTGTCTACCCTCGGAGAGCTTCCGATTGAGACAATGAAGATTGATATGAGTCTGATTCAGGATATGTTTGAACCAAAGCATTATGCGATTCTTCAGGGAGTTTTGTTTACGGCTTCGAGATTGGGACTGACTGCAGTGGCAGAAGGCGTTGAGTCCGAAAAGCAGGCGGTAGCATTAAAGGAACTGGTAAACAAGAGATGTCCGGTTTACATTCAGGGCTTTTGGCATTCCAAACCGCTTCCGGCCCCGGAATTTGAAAAGTATCTGGCAGATAAGGAGATAATAGCCTATGAAGAATAAAAAAGATATGCAGCTGGAATCCCTGAATTCATTTGTCGAGGTACAGGAAACTCTGGCAGGAACTCGTATGGGGCGCTGGAACCTTTTAGTCGGCGACGGTGTAGTTAAGCTATATATGGATGATATGATGGCAGAGCTTACAGGAATTCCTAAAGATACGGACCCTGTTTTGGCAAATGATATTTTGTTATCGTATGTCGATCCTGCAGACAGAGCGGCCTTTGATGAATACGCAAATCAGTTGATTGAAGAAAAAATCGGTGAAATTGTGTATACCTTTCATCATCCGACCAAGGGACCGATTTATGTCAGATGCTTTGGAGCAAAGGATAACACATACCCGGATAAAAGTAAGGTTATGATTCGCGGGTATCATCGTGATATCACGGAGCAGTATAGACAGAAAAAACTACTGAATTATTCTATGATGGTAACTGAGGCACTGGCCAGTGAATATATGAATGTTCATTTGATCAATCCGACCGCGAAAACAGTAGAAGTCATTAAAGAAAGCGGAGTTTTTCTGGATCCTTCAAAACAGG
>JAZUKG010000027.1:0-6181 GCA_045643145.1 Lachnospiraceae bacterium
GAATCTGACCGATAGAATATTGGGAAAATACAAATAATAAGAAATTCTTTAGTATTATGTATGCGAATGGTATGTTATAATGAACACAATTATGGGGAATTGGGCATGCAAAGGAGTGCATGTAAATGGTAAATGAGATGCTTTCTCAAAAGTTTGTGTAAAGAAATAGGAAATTAGTATGGAACAAAGAAAGAAAATAGCAATTTTTATAACAGAATGGGATAGAGATGCATGGAAGCTTATCCTAAAGGGGATTCAGGACTGTGCAATGGCAGCCGGATATCATTTGTATATCTTTAGTTGTTATGGTGGAATTGATTCGACTCAAAAAAGAGATTCCGGCGAATATAATATTTTTCATTTGGTAAATTTAAAGGAATTTGACGGAGCAATTGTAGTAGCAAACACAATTGTAGCCAAGGAAATAGCGGATTGGATTTTTGCACAGATTAAAGCAGCTCAGATTCCTGCAGTATCGCTTGAAATTCAGGCAGATGGAGTGGATACTCTGGGCATTGATAATGAAAAGGCTATGAGACAGATGGTGGAGCATTTTCTGATGTTTCATCAGTATAAGCGTGTTGCGTTTGTTACAGGGCCGGAACATCATAAAGAGAGCCGCGTTCGTCTAAAGGCCTATCTGGATGTTTTGAGTGAACTGAATTATCCAATCGATGAAACTGATATTTTTAACGGTAGTTTTGAAATCGCCAGCGGACATCAGGCTGCCAGATATTTTTATAAACATCCAAAGGGACTTCCGAGAGCGATTATTTGTGCCAATGATGAAATGGCAATGGGTATGATTCGTGAGTTTGAATCGCTCGGTGTAGCAGTGCCTCAGGAAGTCGCTATATCCGGTTTTGATAACGTAGAAAGTGCTGCCAATTATGTGCCGAGAATCACGACTGTGGACAGACCGAAAACAGAGCTCGGCTTCCATACCTGTGATTATTTGATTAAAAAAATTGAAGACAGATTAACCGGTCAGGAGATTAAAATTTTACCTTCCAAGACCGTATACAGAGAAAGCTGCGGTTGTCATAGTACAGACGCGATTCCTTTTGATCAGTTCAGAAAGTATCATTTCCGGAAAAAAGAAAGTGATGAAAGAGTGGCTGTTTTCATGAGTCTTATGACCGAAAAGTTGACAGACTGTGATACTTTTTCTCAGCAAAAGAGATATATCATGGAGTATTTGCCGAATATTAAGTGTCATAGCTTCTTTATCTGTATGGATCCGAGCATTGATTATAATGATGACATTCCGACAATCAACACTTCTGAACTGGGAGGAACTGATTTAGTGCTGAAAAAGATTCATCAGTACGGAGAATTTTTAAGATATGGTTATCCGTATGAAATGTCTGTGCCGGTTGCATATTACAGTCGCCAGTTTTGGGATGTGGAAAACTTCCAGACGCGAAAAATGCTTCCGCATCCGGAATGGTATGAGGACAAACCGCATGTATTTTTGTTTACACCGATTCATTTCCAGGATGCCTGCCTCGGATATTCTGTTTGTGTGGATGGCGATTTGGCTATTGACAGATCTGTTTATTATCAGAGTATGCTGAATTTGGGAAATTCGACAGAAAATATTCGCAGAAAACAGATGCTGAATTTGGCAATCAGTCGTTTGGACGAAATGTATGTACGCGATTCTCTGACCGGTTTATACAATCGTTTTGGTTTTGCCAGATACGGTGAAGAAATGCTTCATAAAGCCAAGGAACAGGGCGCTTCGATGATGGTTATGTTTATTGATATGAACGGATTAAAATCTATCAATGATGAATTCGGCCATGAAGAGGGTGATGAGGCAATTAAAATATTGGCAAATGCCCTGCTAAAACTATGCAGACAAAAGGATATTGTGGTTCGATATGGCGGAGATGAGTTCATATATGTGGGTATGAATTATGTCAGACAGCAGGTTGAAGACAGAATAGAAGAACTCAAGAAAACTTTGTATGATGCATATTTGAAAAACAAAAATTTATATCAGGTATCCGCCAGTGTGGGATATTATATTATCAAACCGGATGAAACAATTGCTTTAGATCAGGCAATCAGCCTGGCCGATCAGGCAATGTATCACAATAAATACAGTAACAGAGAGTGATTTTGAGTTTATGAATAAGAAATTTCGTTTTTCTATTAAACAAAAGTTATTCCTATTAGCTGCAGCGATTGCAACACCATTGATCTTTTTGATTCTTTATTTATTGGTTTCCATGGTTAATTACAGTCAAACTTACGATGCAATTGTGCGTAATTTAACCATAGCGAATAACTACAATTTAAATTTTAAAGAAGAGATGGACGAAAGTTTGTATAAGCTGGTTGTAGGGTATACCAGTTTTGAAAATATCGGTGAGGATGACAGTTTAAAAGATCCGTATATTTTAATTAAAGAGCTTCGTGATGAATTCACGAAGCTTTCTGATATTACGAGACAGACAGAAAGCAAAATGTGGCTGGATAGTTTGCTCAGAAATATTAATACACTCGAAAACCGTGTAAAGGATATAGAAGAAAACTCTAAATATAGCGGAAATTATCAGCAGAACATTGAAGAGCTGGATAATAATATATATATTTTGACTGAACTGATACAGGATGATATTCAGTATTATATTTATTATCAGACGAAAAGCATGGAAAGAGTCAATGCTTCTTTGAATCAGCAGTTAAGACGTTTTTATATTGTTTTTTCTGTTTTTGTGTTGGTCTGTCTGGTAGCCATGGTGGCTTTTGCCATTTTAATAGCCATGGGCATTGTCAAACCTATCCATAACCTGAACCAGGCTACAACAGAGGTAGCCATGGGTAACTTGGATGCCAGGGCAAAGGTTCAAACCAATGATGAGATATCTGATTTGGCAGAAGACTTTAATACAATGGCGGAAAATATGAAAAATCTGATTTCGCATATTAAAGAAGATGAGCAAAAAATGCGTCGTGCAGATTTAAGACTGTTACAGGAACAGATTAACCCTCATTTTTTATATAATACATTGGATACCATTGTCTGGCTGATTGAAGCAGAGGAGAATCAGCAGGCAGTTGATATGGTGGTAACGCTTTCGGACTTTTTCAGACTGGTTTTGAGCAAGGGTAAAGAATTCATTACCATTCATGAGGAAGAAAGACATATTCGAAGTTATCTTGAAATACAGAGTATGCGTTATCGAGATATTATGGATTATGAAATTTCGATAGATGAAGATTTGTACCAATACCAGATTTTAAAGCTGACATTGCAGCCACTGGTTGAGAATGCCTTGTATCATGGGATCAAGTATAAAAGAGCCAAAGGAACCATTCGCGTGACCGGAAAGAAACAAGGGGACTGCCTGGTTTTTGCAGTAAGTGATGATGGAGTAGGTATGGAAGCAGAGGAACTCAATTTGCTTCGAAGTGAAATAGAAAAACCATGTCAGGAATCGGAAAAAGGATTTGGACTGGCAAATGTAAATGAACGAATTCATATGTATTTCGGTAAAGAATACGGAATGCAGATAGATTCTGAAAAAGGAAAAGGAACCAGTATTACGATCACAATTCCGGCAATGGAAAAGGAAGGAACATTTGAGAATAAAAATGAAATCTAAATTTGGGTTATTATATATTCTTTTCTCGGTATTATGTGTAATATTAACCGGATGCGGTCAGACCTTTGATACGCATATGGAGGATGCGGTGGAAGCAAATCCTCTTGATAGCAATCTGACTGTAGTAGGAGTATCCCAGGTCGGTAGTGAATCCGTATGGAGAACTGCAAATACGGCTTCTGTACAGGATGCTTTTACACGTGAAAACGGGTACTTTTTGATTTTTGATAATGCCAGACAAAAACAGGAAAACCAGATTAAAGCCATCCGAAGTTTTATTTCCCAGCGTGTGGATTATATTGTGTTTTCACCAATCAAGGAAACCGGTTGGGAAACGGTATTGACAGAGGCCAAGGAAGCAGGAATTCCCGTCATCTTAATGGACCGAATGGTGGATGTGACAGATGAGACTTTGTTTGCTGCCTGGGTTGGTTCTGATTTTGAAAAGGAAGGTCAGTTGGCAGGTAATTGGCTGGAAGAGGCTCTCAGCCAGAAAGACAGCAGTGAGGAAGTCAGAATTGTGGTGCTGCAGGGAACCCAAGGCGCTACCTCTATGCTGGGCAGAACCAAGGGCTTTGCAGAAGTGGCCAAAAAACACAGTAATTGGAAGATTATTGAGCAAATAGATGCGGAATATACCACTGCAAAAGGCAGAGAAGAAATGCGTAGAATTTTAAATACCTATGATCACATTGATGTGCTGGTTTCTCAAAATGATGATATGACATTTGGCGCGATCGAAGCTATGAAAGAAGCGGGACTTAAGCCGGGATCAGAGAATGATATCATGGTGATTTCATTTGATGCTACAAAAGCCGGACTCAATTTGGTTCAAACCGGTGAAATTGATGTGGATATTGAATGTAATCCGTTGCAGGGGGATTATGTCAGCAAGATTATACAGATGATTCAAAACAATGAGTCCTACGATAAAAAATGCTTTGTTCCGGAAATGGTATTTACAAAAGAAAATGTAGATGATTTAATCGATCAGAGAACGTACTAATACAGAACTGGAGAAAAATATGTTAAAGGTTTTTTTAGTAGAAGATGAAAGCTTAATAAGAGAAGGATTAAGGGATACCATTCCTTGGGAACAGTATGGCTATGAATTTGTCGGAGAAGCACAGGACGGGGAAATGGCATTGCCGCTAATTCGAAAGACCAAACCGGATGTTTTAATTACAGATATTAAAATGCCGTTTATGGACGGTTTGTCACTGAGTAAAATTGTAAATAATGAGCTGCCAAATACAAAAATTATTATCATTAGCGGATATGATGATTTTGAGTATGCCAGACAGGCAATAGAACTGGGGGCAACGCAGTATTTATTAAAGCCGATAACAAAGCTGGCTCTCAGAAAAGCATTGCTGGATTTAAAAGAAAAGATAGAAGCTCAATCACAGCAAAATGATTACCAGCTGAAGTATCAGGATGAAATGCATGAATATGAGCAGTTTTCAAGACGTTTATTTTTTGAAAAAATGTTTGAGGGTGAATTGTCTGTGACTGAGATTTATGAAGAAGCAGCAAAGCTTTCTATTGATTTATCACAGTCTGCTTATAATTTACTGTTCTTTTATATTCAGCCTAAAAATGGCTCATATATGGAATCGGAACAGTTTACCAAAAAGCAGGATGAGGTGCTGTTGTATATTTTAAGACATCCGCAATATGTCCTGTTTCGCTGGAATGTAAATTGTTATGGTGTATTTATCAAAACAGAAGAGTCCTTTGTCGGAACAGTATCTGAAGATTTAGTTTCTATGATAGAAAAGAGTCTGAATCCTGTTTCCGAGGATATTAACTGGTATATAGCAGTATCAGAACCGGTATATAGATTGAGTCAGTTACCGCAGTGCTATCAGACTGTGACTAAATATATGGCATATCGATTTATTGCCCCAACGATTCATATTATCAATCAGGAAACATTTCCAAAGACAGAAAATCATGAGGAAAACAAAGAACTGACATATGTGGATCCTTCTCAAATCGATCCGGATGTTATCAAGGATTTCCTGAGTCAGGGACTGGCCGGTGAAATACATGAGTTTGTGCAAAACTATCTGGAAAGCCTGAATGAAGCTTTGAAATCCCGTATGTTTCGGGATTATCTGGTTTTGAGTATTCGATTTACAATACAGTCCTATTTACAGGCGCTCGGGGTGGACAAGAATACCATCAAGCAAAAATCAGATGATTTCTTTCAGGAAAAGAATATGGAATCAGCGGAGCTGGAAAGTTATTTTATCGATATGCTGAATATGGCTATCGGCCTGCGTGATAAGGAAAGTGATACACAAAGTAAGAGAGTGCTTCACAAGGCAAAAGAATATATGGATGAGCATTATACCGATGAAAGTATATCTCTAAATGATGTGGCGAATGTCGCAAATGTCAGCGCAAACTACTTAAGTGCAGTATTTAGTCAAAATATGAAAATGACATTTGTTGAATACATCACAAATAAAAGGATTGAACATGCAAAGAAGCTACTTAGAAGCACGGGAATGTCGTCTGCAGAGATTGCTTCCGAAATCGGATACAAGGATCCGCAT
>JAZUKG010000028.1:0-3876 GCA_045643145.1 Lachnospiraceae bacterium
AGAAGCGCTCCCATATGATCATGGCGGTTTATATCATCTCGGACGATCATTCAATTTTCGTTATCTGCTGAAGTAGCTTCATCATATAACAAAAAAGGGGGCCATCCCGTATGTCTACAAATTAGGAAAAATGCAGAAAAAATCAACATTTCCACGTTTGTGAAAATGTGATTTCAGAGGTCTTCTTCAAAATCCAGAAAGGTTGATTGATATTTTGTCTGTATGATAAAATTCATAAGTGAAGTATCATATCATGAGCAAGAAAAATGAGCAACTGATGATACCCTTCAGTTGCTCAAGATATGATTCTTCATTATTGTACCAATGTCGCGGATGAGTGGCCAATTCTTATGGGGATTGTATCTCTTTTATCCCTTCCAGAGACGTAGCTTTCTATGCATATTTTTGTGATTCGGGTTATTTTTTCATCTGACATCACTGATTTTGGGCGCACTAAACCAAGCCTCCTCTGGAGGTTTTTTAAAAAATCAATATAAAGCTAAAGTATGTGACTATCCGGCATATGTTTTTCCTATACAGCGCATGCCGGATCTTTTACAACAGGGACATCTGTTGATATCAAGATTCCAGACAATCTTCAGAATCTCAGCAACGGACCTGTTCTCCAGCCGGCGATGAAATTCCTGTTTTCCCTGAAGCCGGAAGATGATCCTCAGGTTTTTCTTCTTAGACCGGTTATTCAGGAAGCCATAGTAGCGGATCTTTTGAAAACCGGAAGGCAGGACATGCATCAGGTAACGCCGTATGAACTCTGTGTTAGCCAGTGTGATCGTACGTCGGGGTTCGCCTGGACGGAGTGCCCGAGCAGAAAAGGTGGTTTTATTTTCAGTGACCCTGATGATCCGGCTGTTGGAGATGGCAATCTTGTGAGTGTATCGACCCAGATATTCGATGGCATTTCCGAAACCATTAAAAGTCTCCTTGATAAAAGGGCACCAGTCCTTCCGATAAAGAGAATCACGGAAGGTATTCCATTCGTAGGAGTATTTAAGATGTTCACAGGCAGAAGAAAAAGCCAGCTTTCCATTACGATGGAGATGGTCAAGATGATAAAGATATTTGCCCTTAAACTTGTCGCGGAGAACATAGACGGGGATAAAGAACTTTTTACCGGACGTTCTGATCTTTAAGTCCCGTGTAAGACCACCTCCGGAAATGATACAGTGCATATGGACATGGTAGGATAAATCCTGAGACCAGGTATGGAGTACCTGGATGATCCCGGGTGTTGCCCCGAGATACTTCTTATCACCTGATAATTCAAGAAGTGTTTCGGCACAGCATCTGTGAAGAAGCCCGTAAAGAAGTTTCTGGTTGCAGTAGATAAGAGCGTTAAGTTCATGAGGAAGTGTGAAGACCACATGAAAGTAAGGCGAATCGATCACTTCGGAACGTCTCTGGTCTACCCAGACTTCTTTTTTAACAGCCTGGCAGCTGGGACAGTTGCGGTCACGGCAGGAATTGTAATGAATGTGGGTATAGCCACATTCGGAACACTGGCTAAGATTGTATCCCATACCGGCGGTTTTGCAGCGCAGGATCGCATTGGAAGCCTTCTGCTGGATATCAGACTGAAAAAGTCCTGAACTGCAATAGTCAGAATAAGAATGGATCCAGATATCAGAAACCTTATTCACGGCAAGTCCCTCCCATCATATCCAGTGGATTTGCAACACTGGAAAAGGCTGTGGAAGCCAGATGCACATAGATAAGAGTGGAATTCAGGGACTTATGCCCAAGGATCGACTTGATAGTGAGGATATCTGTACCATTTTCATACAGGTGGGTCCCCAGGGCATGCCGGAAGGAATGGCAGGTAAGCCTCCTTGGCCAGCCAAGGAGGTCTTCATGTTTGTGGATGTGTCTGGAAAGGAAAAAGGTATCGATAGGCCTGTCTGGATCAGTCTGTTTCGGAAAGAGCCAGCCCATAGGTCTGCCAGACTGGAACCAGTACTGTGTGAGAACATCAAGAGCATATCTGGAGAGGGGCGCAAAGCGTTCTACCTTGTTCTTGGAATGGCGAACACGTACTTTCATATCGCTGCGGCTGATATCATCATAACGCAGATGACAGACCTCGCCAACGCGCAGGCCGGCAGAATACATAAGTGCAAGCATAGCCTTCTGTTTCAGATCAGGTATTGAATCAATAAAGAGGAAGGCATCCTTTTGAGAAGGAACGAAAGGGAGATAAGTCTCAAATCTGCGTTTTGGGAGCTGGGAATCATCCCAGTTTTTATGAAGGACGTAGATGGTGAAGAAGCGAAGCTGTGAAATTGCCGCATTGATAGTACGGTCGGCAAGATTTCGTTCTCTCTGGAGCCAGCGGATATAATCACGCATTTCATCCCAGGTGACATCCTCAGGGAGTTTTTTGAGAATAGTATCAAGGTAATTCAGATAAGTGCGGATATAAGTGCTGTAGCTTATCAGCGTATGGTCAGAAAGACCACGAAGCGAGATCATTTCGCAATAAAGTTTAAGATATTTGTCCATAAAGGAACCTCCTTTGAAATGTGATAAATGAACCAGTAACATTTCAAAAAAGGTGGT
The DNA here is from genome assembly GCA_045643145.1 of Lachnospiraceae bacterium. Classification (GTDB taxonomy): domain Bacteria; phylum Bacillota; class Clostridia; order Lachnospirales; family Lachnospiraceae; genus SVFI01. Next base: position 2,575 of record JAZUKG010000028.1, read on the forward strand.
GGACGGATAAAAAAGAAAAATAAGTGATTGTATAGTTTAAGAATCCATGATAACATAAGCATAGCAGTTCTTGATATATGTAATTGTTTTTGTGTGGTAACTTAACAATACAACATATTTACAAAAACTGCTATTTTTTTTGTAAAAAAGTGGTGGTTACGCCGTACCTTGGGCTAGCCGTCGCGCCAGCGACTTGGTACAATAAAAGAAAAGGTCTCGGAGGTATCTATGAAAGTTAATTTATCTATTCAAGAAAAACTGAAAGATCTTCGTGTGGAAAGAGGGCTTTCTCTCGAGGAAGCAGCCCAGGCAACCGGCATTTCGAAATCCACATTGGATAACTATGAACAGAAGGATGACAAAGATATCAGCCACACTTATCTATTGGAACTCGCTAAGTTTTATGATGTGTCTGCAGATTGGCTACTGGGAATATCCGAATCCAGAGAAATTTTGAATCATGATATTGCAGATTTACATTTAGATGATGAAACACTTGATATTTTAAAGAGTGGAAGATTAAATAATCGATTGTTATGCGAGATGATCAAGCATCCTATGTTTTTAAAGCTGATTGCTGATGCTGAGATCTACGTTGATGGGATTGCCTCTATGAATATTAAAAGTTTGAATGATTGGGTAAATATTATGCGCAGGCAAGTTGTTCAGCAGCATAATCCCGATGCAGACGATAAATATCTTCGTGTTTTAGAAGCAGCCTGCATTGATGAAGAAGAATTCTTTTTCCATAATATTCACAATGATTTAGACAGTGTTATAAGGACGATTCGCCAAGAACATGAAAAAGATTTCGAATCTGCTCCTATTGAACAACCTTCTTATGCAAAAAAGATACAGAACTTTGTCAAAACACTCAGCTACAAAGCTAATCCACTCGAAGAAACCACAAAGATGATATATGAAATACTCGGAATCAACAGAAAAAATTAACGGATGAGGAAGACCGTATCTTTAAGCAAATACTAAAAAAAGCCAAGCAACTTTATATAGTGCCAAGCCACAAGCACAAGGCCAGGAAAAAATAAAAGGATAATATTAAAGCCAGCAAACCTGATATAGATTTGCTGGCTTTACCATCATTATAACTACTTATTCATTTATTTTCTCAATCGTGAAGGAACGTCATATCACAGATATTGAAATTTATATAAAATTTTCTTTAAACCCAATCCAGGATTTCGGTATTATTTCAAAAGATCAGCCAGGTAACCTTCATCGTTTTTGTGAGCGCCTTTTAGCTGCTTGTATTTCTTGATACAGCTGACCAGAAGTTCAGGATTG
>JAZUKG010000029.1:0-23221 GCA_045643145.1 Lachnospiraceae bacterium
GATTACATTTTTGTTCCGGATATCAAGAAAGCCGTAGAAGAAAAATGGACAGAAATCAAGGCATACGCCGTTAAGGATGAATTAGTTGAATTTACATTAACATTAGGTGAGTTAACAGATGAAGAGAGACAGATTATCCTCAAAGGATGCTTAATCAACTACAATAGAGTGTAGGGATATTTGTCGATGCAATCTATATCGTTATAAAAATAGCGAAGATGAAAATAAGAAAAAAGTAGTATATCTCTACACAATATATAAACCCGATACGATACAGGGCGCTGTGACTTTGCAAGGCTTTCGTTATGAGGAGCATGCTAGCAGCAATGGCGGGAGTGTATGTTTGAGCCTCAAAGAGGCGAGTTTACACGGAGCCATTGTGAATCAGCGCATGCGACGAATAGAAAACGCCGCAGTCACAAGACCTGTATCTTATCGGGTTTATTTATATCATGGTATGAGAATGTATGCGTAAACATTACCGAATAGCACCGATTCATGACCAAATAGCACATGTCTATTGATGTTTCCGGATGGAATTGATAGTGTGGTCTCTAGGAAAGGAAGTGTTATCATGGATCATGTTTTAGATATTTTTAGTAAAAAATTCTTATGTATGAATGCAGTGGTTGTTTTATCAACAATCCCACTTACCCTTCTTACAGTGCTTACATCTCATCCATTCTTTTGGGCATTACAGATATTACAATTATTGATCATGTTTTTTGATGCAATCTATATCGTTATACAAATAGCGAAGATGAAAATCAATTCAATCCATAAAGAAAAATGAATAATAACCGATATATATAACGTGCAAATAAGATTAGACGGCCGCTAATCTTACGATGGTTTTGCCATGGAGGGCATGTATTCCTAAGTGGATGGGGAGTACATGCTCTCTTTGTTGTTTTACCATGACAAAAGAATTGTTTACCACAGGCATATCACCATGGGATTTGCTAAATATTAAGGAGGTTATATTTGAAAATTGATTCCAGTTACGTAGGAATGGAATCCGCCAGAAGGTATTCTTCTTGGACCGGAAAAAAGGTCGAATCTTCTTTGGAAGCAAAGATTTCGGGGCAAGGAAGCAGTGAGCAAAAAGAGGGTTTTGCAGGACTATTAAATATGCAAAATCAGGACAACAACATAACAGATATGTTTCTGTCAAAGTCGCAGATGAAGGCGCAAAAATTGGATGAACGCGTGAATGATTTAGAGCGGCAAAAAAACATAGAAACCATACGACTTGAATGTATTATGTATTTGATTCGCTGGTTATTAACCGGTATGAAAGAAAAAATGGACTCGCCGAGCATGATGAACCAATCAAATACCGATTTAACATCTGAGTTTGGAGGATTTGGGGCAGAAAATAATCTGTTTCAGGCAAATTTTCACTATGAACAAACCTTTTATTTTGAAGAGAGAGAACAGACTGATTTTCAGACAACAGGCTCTGTCAGAACACAGGACGGCAGAGAAATAAACTTTGGACTGAATCTGTCTCTCAGCAGAGAATTTAAAGAGTATTATCAGGAAACACTGGATTTAAGTACGGGTCAATTAATGGATCCGCTGGTTATCAATCTGGATAACAATCATCTGGCATCTTTATCCGACCAGACCTTTCGGTTTGATTTGGATGCAGACGGTGAGATGGAAAATATCTCATATCTGAATGCATCGAGCGGATATTTGGCACTTGATTTAAATCAAGACAATGTCATAAATGACGGAAGCGAACTGTTTGGTACCAAAAGCGGAAACGGGTTTGCGGATTTGGCTAAATACGATTTGGATCAAAATGGCTGGATTGATGAAAATGATGAAGTGTTTGACAAGCTGAAAATCTGGTGCAAAGACGAAAATGGCGAGGATATACTGTACAATTTAAAGGATAAGAATGTAGGAGCTATTTATTTGGGAAGCAGCGAAACGGACTTTTCCCTTAATTCCCTGCAGACCAATCATACCAACGGTATCCTTCGCAGAACCGGCATGTTTTTATATGAAAACGGAAATGTCGGAACGATGCAGCAGCTGGATTTAGCGACATAATTGAATAAATTTTTTATTTTGGTACACACTATCAATGAAACTACTTTTAACAAAAAGAAAATGAGGTGTCGTATGCAAAATAAAAACATGAAACAAAAAATAACATTATATTTTAAAGCAGGAGTAATCGCCCTGGGATGTTTGGTTTCTGCACTTTATGCGGGAAAGATGAAAACACCTATGGGCGATTATTCTGTTGATTTGACCACTCCCTATGAAAATGCAGATCAAAGCAGTGAGGATCTGACACAAATCAAAGACTCGGTTTTGGGAATGGAGGAGCCGCTCCAAAAACAGCCGCTGGCAGTCGGTGGTAACAGCATGATTGATATCGTGGATGTCGGATCCTCTACTCCGGCACTGGAACAGGAAAAGGCACTGAAGGCAAAGAAAATGATTCCCCAAAATAAGCCGGCAAAGGAGGCAAAAAAGCAGGAAGAACCAAAGCAGGAAGAAAACGTACTTAATTTTACATCCGCTACTGTTATGACAAAGCCGGTTGGAGGAGATATCATCAAGCCTTTTAGCATGGAACAAAGTATCTACTTTGAAACCCTCGACCAGTATCGATATCACCCGGGGATCATGATTTGTGCCAAGGATGGAGATAAGGTGTATGCCTGCGCAGATGCCAAAATCAAAGAAATCGGCAAAACAGATAAGCTGGGAGAGTATATCAGTCTGGATCTGGGAAACGGATATGAAGCCGTGTATGGACAGCTGAAAGACATTTTGGTCAAAACAGATGAGTTTGTGAAAAAGGATCAGCAGATTGCCAGTGTGAATGACACAACCATCTATTACCAAAAGGAAGGTACCCATTTATATATGGAGCTTAGAAAAGACGGAGAACCAATCAATCCGGCCGACTTTTTCTAAATCTATTTTTATCAGATAAAAAAGGTTGTATCCATTTGGATACGACCTTTTTACTCTTTACCAACGTTTACAGCTAGGGTATAATTGACTAGAGTATGGAGGTGCGTTTGGTGAGAATGCAACAGAAAGTCAGCTTGTGGATTACGTATGTATTCCTGTGCCTTCTTCTTTTTGGATGCGGCGTTTCTGATGCATCGGGCGTGACGAGTAATCCAGAGAAGCAAAGCCCTGAGAAGGAAACGGCGGATATGGCTTTGGAAACAGAAAGCCCGGTATCAGATGAAAGTCAGGTGTCTGAAAATACTCTGTCATTAGCAGATGCCAATATTCAAATATACATAGATACAACCGGATTTGATTTAAAAGAGGAAAAAAGGTTTTATCTGACAGGCGATATGGCGCCGCAGGAATTTGAACTCAGAAAAGCAGACGACGGCGACCTGTTTTATGTCGGAAATATGGTTTGTCTAAAGGAACCGACGGATGCGCAGAGTGGTTTTTACTTTGGTGACTTTAGCAAGGTAACACAGACCGGAGAGTATTTTATCAGCTTGGGCGAAGGAATAGAAACCGATTCTTTTCTCATTCGTTACGGATATGGATTCGGTCAAAGGAATATTTTAAAACAGGAGCTTTTGGATCAAAGCGCTGCGGAATATATGACAGGAAAAAAGCATACTGTCAAGATAACGGAGGCAGCCGATACCCTGTTTACGCTTTGCGTCTCCTGTGAGTGCAATCCGGGTTTTGCATCAAAAGAAGTACTGGAAAAAATAAAAGAGCATACCGAATATGTGATGAAGCTTGAGCCAAAGGACAAGGAAGAGATAAGCTATGTCGTACTTTCTCTGTGCGAAGCAGGTTGTTTACTAAAGGAAACAGATGCAGATATCGCAAAGCAGTGTCTGGAGAGTGCAAAAGAATATTATGGCATTTGGCAGAGCAAGTCTTCGGGAAATGAGGAAACAAATTTCTATCAACAGCTTTCCATGGATGCAGCACTTTTCAGAGCGAGTATGGAATCTCGGTATCAGAGTGATCTGAATCGTTTGCTGGCAGGAGACAGGGAGCGAGTGATTCCCAAAAGAGACGGACTTCGAAATCTGACCTATGGCGGTTATTATATGTATATGATGACAAATGCCAAGGTGGATGTGGAGCTTTGTCAAATCATGATGGATGAAATGCTGGGATATTGCACGACAGTGATGGACAGGTCGGCAGATTTTTTATTTGGTTTGTGTCAACAGACAATGACCAAAGCAGAGCAAAGCATGGATGACAGTGTGTGGCTCCTAGTTGCAGATTATATTCTGGTTAGCAAGGAATATCGCGATGCAGTGGGCACAAGACTTCATTTGACTCAAAAAGAGGCAGATTTATTTGGACCAAAGAGAAAGGCTGTACAGCTTTTTTGGCTGATGCAGTACAATCAGATTCCAAATTAAAAATATAGGTAGTATCAAGTAGTAACTGAAAACAGTGAATGACCTCGATTGTAAACAATCGACGCAAATAAGGAAAAGGAAAATATGAAAATAGTAGTATTAGCAGGCGGAACAAGCACAGAAAGAGATGTATCCCTTATTACCGGTAAAATGGTTTATAAGGCATTATTAAGTAAAGGACACAAGGTAGTATTACTGGATGTATTTATGGGATATGATCAGGAGGATATTTCCGATATTTTTGAACTGGAAAAAGACTGGTCAGCTTCCATTGCTGCAATCAGCAAGGATGCTCCGGATTTTGAAGCAGTGAAAAAGCTTCGCGGCGGAGACAGCTTCTTTGGACCAAAGGTTTTAGATATTTGTCATATGGCAGACTTTGTATTTATGGGACTCCACGGAGCAAATGGTGAAGACGGCAGAGTCCAGTCTGTTTTGGATTTAGAAGGAATCCCATATACAGGAACCGGCCCGATCGGAGCCGTGTTATCCATGGATAAGGGTATTGCCAAACAGTTCTTTGTGGCAAATGAAATTCCGACTCCAAAGGGATACCTTTTGAAAAAGGGTGAAAATCCAAAAGAGGATATGGTCTATCCGGCAGTGGTTAAGGCCTGCAACGGCGGTTCGAGTGTGGGCGTTTATATGGTAAACAATCTCGAGGAATGCCGCGAGGCGATTCAGAAGGCTTTGGTATATGATGATGAGGTTGTGATTGAACAGTATATCAAGGGAAGAGAATTCTCAGTGGGTGTGATTGACGGAGAGGCACTTCCGATTATCGAAATCGCTCCAAAGCAGGGCTTTTATGATTATGAAAATAAATACCAGGCAGGCTCAACGGTAGAAACCTGTCCGGCAGAACTCGATGAAACTCTGACAAAGGAAATGCAAAAATATGCACAGATGGCTTATGAATGTCTGCGTATTGAAAGCTATGCCAGAATGGATTTCATGATGAGCGAAAACAATGAGATTTACTGTCTGGAAGCAAATACACTTCCGGGAATGACTCCGACTTCTTTACTGCCTCAGGAAGCTGCAGCAATCGGTTATGATTTCCCTAGCCTTTGTGAGAAACTCATCGAAGTATCTCAGAAAAAATATAAAAAGGCATAAAAGCGCATGACGCAATGAAAAGAGGAATCATCATGAAAAATATGACACTTGAAAATCTCGCTAAAGTATGCGGTGGTACCTATGTGGGACCAAAGGAAGCGATGAATATCGAGGTTTCCAATATTTGTATTGACTCCAGAAAAATAACAGAAGGCGGCCTGTTTGTAGCAACCAAGGGTCAGCGTGTGGACGGACATTCCTTTATCCCGCAGGTAATGGAAAAGGGTGCACTGGCAGTCATCAGTGAAAAAGAACTGACTCAGGAAGATTTTCCTACAGGAGAGCCGACATATATTCTCGTAAAGGAGAGTTTTCAGGCATTAAAGGATATGGCTGCTTTTTACAGAAACCAGCTTTCCATTCCTTTTGTAGGAATTACCGGAAGCGTGGGAAAGACCAGTACCAAGGAAATGATCGCCGGAGTATTATCGGCAAAATTTCAGGTACTAAAAACACAGGGAAATTTCAACAACGAAGTTGGTGTGCCGCTTACTTTATTTGAAATCAGAGACGAGCACGAAGTCGCAGTCGTAGAAATGGGGATCAGTGACTTTGGTGAAATGAGCAGATTAACTGCCATGGCACAGCCAAATATTTGTGTGATTACCAATATCGGACAGTGTCATTTGGAAAACTTAAAAGACAGAGACGGTATTTTGAGAGCCAAGACCGAAATCTTTGAAGGGATGAGAGACGGCGGCACAGCAGTTTTGAATGGTAAGGATGATAAGCTCATTACAGTTCAAAATGTAAAGGGAGGAAAGCCGAAATTCTTTGGCTCTGATCACTGCTATGCAGAAAAAATAGAAAGCCTCGGAATCTTTGGAAGTGAATGTGAAATCCATACGGATAAAGATGTATATCAGGCCAGGATTCATGTACCGGGTATGCATCAGATAGACAATGCAATGGCAGCAGTACTCGTGGCAGAACAGCTGGGACTGACAAAGGCAGAGATTGAAAAAGGAATTGAAAGTGTAGAAGCCATTGGCGGCAGAAACCATATTATAAAGGGTGAAAACATAGATCTGATTGATGACTGCTACAATGCAAATCCGGTTTCTATGCAGGCTGCGATTGATTTATTAGCACTGGCTAATTCCAGAAAGGTCGCAATCCTCGGGGATATGTTTGAACTGGGCGTTAACAGCGTAAATCTGCACAAACAGGTGGGAAGCTATGCAGCTATGTCTCAGACAGATATCGTGATTTGTATCGGAGATCTATCCAGGGATATGTATGAGGCTGCAATGGAAGTCAAGCAGGCAGGTAATGCAAAGGATGGCAGTGAGATTTATTATTTCGAAACCAAAGATGCATTCCTGGCAAAGAAGAATGAAATCATAAAAAAAGGGGACACCTTACTTTTGAAGGCATCCCACGGTATGTCATTTGAAACAATGATTGATGAATTAACTAAATAAGAGATTGATTCTTTAAATAGTTTGTGGTCAGTATTTCCTGAATGGTGGTGCTGACCATTTTCTTTTCTTCTCTGGACATTTCATTCATATAAATCGGTTTTGAATATTCAATGATGACATGTCTGGGTACGATTCTCGGAAACTGCTTTTCAAAAATAGCATCGGAATTGTTGGTAGTAACCGGAACAATCGGACATCCGGAACGTTCTGCCATTTTTAAGCTTCCGTCATGGAATGGCAGCAGGACATCCTCGGAACGGTTTCTGGTTCCTTCCGGATATACATTGACGCTGATTCCGCTTTTTAACAGTTCAATATTATCCTTGATAGTCTGCATACCCTTTTTTAAGTCACTTCTGTCAAGGAAGGTACAGCTTAAGCAGCTCATCCAGTTGGAAAGAAGCGGATAACGTCTCATTTCCTCTTTGGCTACACAGCCGGTCGGACGGATGGCTTCATGATAGGTAAGCAGTGTATCAAAATAGCTTCTGTGATTTCCTACATATAAAACCGGAGTATCGGTCGGAATGTTTTCTTTTCCGATGACAGTGATTTTGGTACCGGCTACAAAAAGACAAACATTAAAAGCGAATTTGACGATAGCCAGTGAGGATTTATCTCTAAGCGGTTTGTTGCATTTGCCAAGTACCCATTCAATCAGCAATAGAGGAATGCTGATGATCAGGAACAAAACGACAAAAACAACGATAATGATAAAACGAATCATAGTTTTCTTCCTTTCTTTGACTACATAATCCGTAGCGAATTACATTATATACAAATTTTTTACAATTTACAAGGTGACGGTTGTTTTAGAAGTAGGTATGGAGTAAACTTGAGATGTAGTCTCGGTATTTTTTTATCACTAAAAAAATTGCCGGGCAAAGCGAGTCAGGAAACGATAGAAAGGAGACCGCGAAAAGATATGATATTTATTAAAAATGCGCAGGTTTTCGATCCACAGGACGGAGATCTGGGAGTTCAGAATATTGTAATCACGGGAGATAAAATAGCAGAGATTTCGGCTTCGATTTCCCAGGAGGATGCAAAAAGAAAAGCACAACAGGCAGGAGAGGAAATAGAGATTATTGATGCCGCCGGATTAAAGGTCGGACCGGGCCTGGTGGATGTGCATGTACATTTCAGAGATCCGGGCTTTACTTATAAAGAAGATATTGAAACCGGAGCATGTGCAGCAGCCAGAGGCGGTGTTACTACTGTCGTACTGATGGCAAATACCAAGCCGACAGTAGACAATGAAGAGACTCTTGCCTATGTCTTGAATAAAGGAAAAGAAACCAAAATCAGAGTACACAGCTGCGCCAGCATTACCAAAAGCCTGAAGGGTGAGGAAATGACCGATATGCCGGGGCTCAAGGCAAAGGGAGCCGTTGGCTTTACCGATGACGGAATTCCGATTCTGTCTGCAGAGCTGGTGAGAAAGGCAATGGAAAAAGCAGCTAAGCTACAGGTTCCGCTTAGCTTTCATGAAGAGGATCCTGCATATATCGAAAATAATGGTGTAAACAGAGGAAAAGCCAGTGAGCATTATCAAATCGGCGGTTCTGACAGAATGGCAGAAATTTCTCTGGTAAAAAGAGATTTGGAAATTGCACTGGAAACAGGAGCAGATTTTGAAGTACAGCATATCAGTGCCATGGAAAGTGTGGAGCTTGTCAGACAGGCAAAGAAACGCGCCAAAGAAATGGGCATGGACAATATTCATGCAGAAGCAACACCGCATCATTTTACATTGACTGAGGATGCTGTGATCCAGCACGGAACACTGGCCAAAATGAACCCGCCTCTTCGAACAGAAGCAGACAGACTGGCTATCATCGAAGGCTTAAAGGACGGTACCATTGATATCATTGCTACCGACCATGCACCGCATCATGCAGATGAAAAGGCAAAAGCAATCACAGAAGCACCGAGCGGAATCATAGGACTGGAAACCGCCTTCTCTTTGGCAGTTACTTCTCTGATTAAAGAGGGACATTTAAGCTATCCGCAGCTTTTTGACAGAATGAGCCTGGCTCCGGCTAAAATGTATCATCTGCCTTACGGACGAGTAGCCGTGGGGGCACTTGCCGACCTGATTTTATTTGATGATAACCAAAAAGAAGTATACGACGAATTTTTATCAAAATCCTCAAATTCTCCGTTTAGGAATCAGGCTCTTTATGGTAAGATAGAAATGACCATTTGCGGCGGAGAAATTATTTATACAGCATAGTTTTTTTGCATAAAGTGGCAGGAAAAGAATATATTCGGACAAAGTCCGGGATAAAATAGATTCGGAAAGGAAAACAATATGGCGAATAAGAAAAAAGTATCAGCAAATGTATTCAGACAGGATGAAATTGCACAGGATATTTATGATTTATGGGTGGAAACGGATTTGGCACAGCAGGCAAAACCGGGTCAGTTTGTCAGCCTGTATCCAAAGAATCAGTCAACACTTCTTCCTCGTCCAATCAGTATCTGTGAAGCAGACAAGGAAAACAACAGACTTCGTATGGTATATCGTGTGATGGGACAGGGTACCAAAGAGTTTGCTACCTATCATACAGGAGACAGCATTGCAGTTCTCGGTACACTCGGAAACGGATATGATTTAGAAAAAGCCGACGGCAAAACTGTATTCTTAATGGGAGGCGGAATCGGAATTCCTCCTATGCTGGAACTGGCAAAGAGACTAAAGGAAAGAGGAAAAACGCAGGAAATCATCGCTGTACTCGGATACAGAAACGAATTATTCCTTTTAGAGGATTTCGAAAAATATGCAACTGTTTATGTGGCAACAGAAGACGGCAGCAAAGGAAGCAAAGGAACTGTCATGGATGCAATCAGTGAAAACGGATTAAAGGCAGACATGATTATGGCCTGCGGACCGATGCCAATGCTGCGTGCTATCAAAAAGTTTGCTATGGATAACGAAATGGAGGCATATATCTCATTAGAAGAAAGAATGGCCTGTGGTGTCGGAGCATGTTTAGGATGCGTAGTAAAGACAGAGCATGTGGATCATCATTCACATGTAAACAATGCCAGAATCTGTACAGACGGACCAGTTTATGATGCAAAGGAGGTTATGATTTAATGAATACAAAAGTTACCATTGCAGGAGTTACATTTAATAACCCGGTTATGACAGCATCAGGAACCTTTGGTTCCGGTATGGAATATAGTGAATTTGTAGATTTAAACCGTCTTGGCGGTGTAGTAACAAAGGGAGTAGCCAATGTACCATGGCCGGGAAACCCAACCCCAAGAGTATGTGAAACCTATGGCGGTATGTTAAATGCCATCGGACTTCAAAATCCGGGTATCGATGTATTTATTGAGCGTGACCTGGCATTTTTGAAAGCATATGATACCAAGGTTATCGTAAATGTATGCGGAAAAAGCATCGCAGATTATGTAGAAGTAGTAGAAAGACTCGGAAACGAAGACAGAGTAGATATGCTCGAAATCAATGTTTCCTGTCCAAATGTAAAGGAAGGCGCGATTGCCTTTGGACAAAAAGCAGATGCTCTTTTTGAGATTACTCAGGAAATTAAAAAGAAAGCAAAACAGCCGGTTATCATGAAGCTTAGCCCAAATGTAACAGATATTACAGAAATGGCAAAGGCAGCAGAGGCAGCGGGAGCAGATGCTCTGTCTCTAATCAATACTTTGACCGGAATGAAGATTGATATTCATAAAAGAAAGTTTGCACTGGCTAACAAGACCGGCGGTATGAGTGGCCCTGCAATCAAACCGATTGCGGTTCGTATGGTATATCAGGCCAGTCATGCAGTAAAGATTCCGGTAATCGGAATGGGTGGTATTTCCAATGCAGAGGATGCGATTGAATTTATGATGGCAGGTGCCTCAGCGGTATCCATCGGAGCCATGAACTTTATCAATCCGTATGCCACAGTAGAAACCGTAGAAGGAATCGAAGCCTTTATGAAGGAAAACAAGATCGAAGATATCAATGACATCATCGGATGTGTTGAATAAAAAGCTTGAATGAATAATTTGAGATAAGTAGTTCTAAACTCTCTGTTTTTTTCATACGATACAACAAGTATGGAAAAATCAGGGAGTTTTTTTATGGAGCTTGTTCAAAAGAATATACACATGGAAGAAGAAAGCTTTGCTGTTTTTACGCAGATATCAGTTGACAGTGATGTAAACCTAAAGGATGTGTGTCCGGATATGAGTCAAATCATCCTCAAGGAAGGACAGCCCTTTTTAGAAGCAAAGGCTGTGGGGAAAGACAGTATTTTGGTAAAGGGTTATATTCAGATTGATATTTTATATGTATCGGATGAGGATCCGGCGCATTTAGCCGGAATGCAGGGTATAGCGGAGGTGGAACAGACCGTGTATCATAGCGGAATTTTGCCCTCAGATCAGCTAGAAACAGAATGTTGTCTGTCCTCACTTTCTGCAGAAATGATTCACTCCAGAAAGATTGGTGTCAGAGCAGGGCTTGATGTGTGGATTCGAAGCAGTCATTTGCATGATGAAGTGATTACAACGGATGTCATTTTGGACGAGGGAGAAATGGCGGAGCTGAAAAAGGAAACTGCCAAAATTAACTGCCTCAAGGGAATGACCAATGAGACTGTGAATATTGCTAAGGAAATCACACTGCCGGGAGCATACGGAAATATTTACAGGATTCTTTTTTGGCATGCTTCTTTGTGGAATCAGGAATACAGACTGCTGGATGGTCAGTTAGAAATGACAGGCTCAGTCAAGCTGTTTGTGTTATATGAAAGCGAGGATTCCAAGGAGCCTGTTCAGTGCTATGAATCCATGTTGGCCTTTGAGGAAATCGTGGAACTGGATTTTGCAGATTCCAAGGGCATTTTGGATATTTCAGACAGGCTGATAAAAAAAGAACTGGAAATCAAAAAGGATGAGGACGGCGAGGACCGAGTGCTGGGACTTCGTATGGTTTTGGGTATCAGTCCAAAGGTATATGAAGAGGAAGAAACCGAGTACTTATGTGATGCCTACGGAATAGAAAGGAGCCTTAAGACACAGATCAAAGAGGCGGTCTTTCGAAGTATCCTTTATCAGGCGGACGGACAGATTTATTTAGAAGAAGTAATGGATTTGACAGAAAACTCAGCGGTGCAAAAGCTTTTGTTTTCAGGGGCGGAGCTTTCTGTAAAAGAAAGCAAAGTACAGGATGAAAAGCTTTTGATAGATGGCAATTGCAGAGTGAATCTGTTGTATTTGGTACAGGATGAGACGCTGCCATACCGAGCCTGCGGGCAAAGTTTTGCGTTCCATCATGAAATGGAAATCAAGAATCTGACCGGTCAGCCTCTGAAAAAACTGATGCTAAAGACGGTATCGGTCCAAACGGTACTGATGGATGAAAAAAAGGTGGCACTTCGCATCAGCGCGAGTGTAAAGGGACTGGTTTTTCAAGAGCCGAAAGTGACCCTGATTCAGGATATGTCCTATGCCGAAAATGCAGAAACGCCAAAAGAAAAAAGACCAGGATTTGTCGTATACATGGTCAAGGATACAGATACTCTGTATGAGATCGGAAAACAGTACCGGGTGCCGATCAAGCAGATTTTACAGCAAAATGAAAAGAGTGATGACAGCATTCGAAGCGGCGAAAAACTGCTGATTATGCCGGATTTTAGCAGGGAGTGATTTTGCCGCGGGCCGGCATCGGGAGCCAAGCCGCGGGTGCAATCAAAAGAATTGCATTTTGAGAAAAGAAAGTATATATTAAAATTGTATACAAAAAACAATTTAAGGCCATGCTATAAAGTGGAGAAGAACATGAATCAGGTAACGAGAAAAGCATATGCAAAGATAAACTTAGGACTGGATGTAGTAGGTGTCTTGCCAAATGGTTATCATGAGGTAAAGATGATCATGCAAAATGTCGGTGTATATGACACTCTGACTTTTACAAAGCGTGAGGATGATAAAATCGAGATTTACTGCAATGACGAAGCAGTAGGTCCTTGTGAGGATAATTTAATTTACAAAGCGATTATGCTGCTGAGAAAACTGTCACCAAATCAGATAGGTATTTCCGTAAATCTGGAAAAGAATATACCAATCGCAGCAGGTATGGCAGGAGGCTCGTCGGATGCAGCCGCGACTCTTTTAGGAGTCAATGAATTATTGGAGCTTGGCATCAGCGAAGAAGTGCTGATGAGAGAAAGTGTAGCAATCGGAGCAGATGTTCCGTACTGCGTGCTGGGAAAAACAGCTCTGTCAGAGGGAATCGGAGAAAAACTGACTCAGATTCCGATGCCTCCGCAGGCGCATCTGGTAGTAGCAAAACCGGATTTGTATGTTCCGACTCCGGGGGTATATAAAAAGCTGGATGCGATCGGAGAATACGCACATCCGGACATTGACGGAATATTAGATGCCATTAAAAATCAGGATTTAAAGACTATGACCCAAAAGCTGGATAATGTACTGGCACTGGTAACAGAAGCAGAGAATCCGGTAATTACTCAGGTGAAGGATGTTTTGGTCAGCGAAGGAGCACTTGGCGCACTGATGAGCGGAAGCGGTCCGAGTGTGTTTGCTATTTTTGAGGAAAAAGAAGTGGCCGAAAAGGCAGCAGATAAACTGAGAGAAGCAGGGCTTAGCAAGCAGATTTTTGTAACTCAGTTTGTATAAAGCAAAAAGAAGGTGTCAGGAAACTTATGAAAGATATCATGCAGGAATATATGAATGAATACCTGCCTTTAAGAGATGTAGTTTTTCGTACTCTGAGACAGGGAATTCTGACAGGGGAATTAAAACCGGGAGAACGCTTGATGGAAATTCATCTGGCAGATCGACTGGGAGTCAGCAGAACACCGATTCGTGAGGCAATCCGCAAGCTGGAGCTCGAGGGACTGGTTACGATGGTTCCGCGAAAGGGTGCGGAGGTTGCCAAGATTTCTGCCAAGAATTTAAAGGATGTTTTAGAGGTCAGAGTAGCACTGGAAACCCTGGCGATTCGTCTCGCATGTGAGCGAATTACACCGGAAGGGCTTGAGGAGCTCAAGCAGGCCTGTGATAATTTTGAACAGACTACCAAAAATGACAGCATGGATGTAACCAGCATTACCAAGGCAGATGTGGCACTTCATGATGTCATTGTCAGAGCGACCGGAAATGAACGACTGACGCAGATGATTTACAATCTGCAGGAGCAGATGTATCGTTATCGATTTGAATATATCAAGGATACCGCTTATCATGCTCTGCTGATTCAGGAACATACCAGAATCTATGAAAGCATTCGTGACGGTCAGGTCGATAAAGCAGTAGAAGAGATTACAAAGCATATTGAAAATCAGCTTCATACGATTATCAAACAGCTGGAAACTGAATAAAGAAAGAAAATCTGTGCATACTCCCTATAGAGTAATTTCAAGTAGTATATGAAAACAGTGAATGGCCTCGATTGTAAACAATCGACGCAAAAGGAGTGTGTATATGAGAAAAAGAAAATGGAAGGAATCGATAAAGCTTGGTTTCTATCTCGTGATGAGTACGGTTTACATGGCAGCTTTTTTCTTTGGAATTTTATTTCAGGGAGACGGCGATTTAGAACCGGGAATGGTATATGTATACGATCAACAGGAGTCCGAACCGGAACCGATTCAGCTTCGATTTTTCCTGTGCGATGCACTGGATGACAGGTTTTTAAAAGCCGGTGTAAAAGAAGGTAGTGTAAAGGAAACAGAAGGAATATTGAATGACAGAAGAAGTAATGATTGCAATGCATACTGTTCAGTACGATACCGATGACACAGTAGAGCTTATTTGCAAGGGGAAATATACAAAAAAAGAAGATGCGGAGTTTGTCATCTTTGATCAGGTAGAAGAAGACCAGGTCGTAAAAAATCTGATTAAATTCTCAGACGGATATCTCAAGGTACATAAAAAGGGTGCAATCCAATCGGATATGGAATTTATGCTGCATAGAACAAATGCCAGTTTTTATGTTACACCTTTTGGCACAATGGATATTTCGACCCGGACAAACAGCATTACCACAAAACGAACTGAGGATAAAATAGAGATTGAGGTCATATACGATCTGACAATCAATCAGCAGTTTTTATCAAAATGTATGGTTTTAATCACGATTACAGCCTGTTAATAAGCAAAACAGAAATGAATATAAAGAATACAAAGAATATAAAAAAAGAAAGGATACGCTTTTGCGTATCCTTTTCCAATTTCTGATTTCTTATTTTACCGGTTTTACTCCGGCTTTTTCTTTTGCAATATCCATTGCTCTCTGGAATGCATTTTTTTTCTTTTCAGGTTCTTTAGAAGCCTTGTTATCATGACGAATTCCTTTGACATCTACGATGTAGATACCACTGATAGAAGCTTTCACTTCTTTCTTTACAGGAATCTTATCAAAGATTGCTTCATCACTAACTAATGAAACGATTTGTGGTCCGATTTTTGCTTTGACAATCGGGAGCTTAGAAGAACGAAGAAGCTTTGGTGTCTGGTCGATTACCGCCTGAGGCAGCCCTGAATCTTTCATCTTCATTCGCTTTTTATCGATAACAAGAATGGAAACGGTCTGTTTCATTGCCTGCATCTGTTCCTGCTGCTCTGCCTGTCTCGTCTGAGCCTTCTTACCTACAAAGTATAATACCACAACAGCGATAATTAACACTAATGTGATGCACAATAAGACAATAGTGAGTGTGCTCATAAGTTTCCTCCGATATTTTATTTTCTTGATTTTTCCAACGAGACGATTATAGCATTCTTTTTTATATATAGCAAGTTAGACAAACTTCACTTTTTGAAAAAACAGTGAATTTTAAGTGAAATGCTTTTTATTGATTGCAAAATATGTTATAAAAGAAATGTATGTTTTTATGAAATAGAAGAACTATAGGAGATTATTATGAAAAAGAAATTTTTAGCTGCGTTATTGGCAGTCAGTATGGTAGCCAGTCTGTGTGCATGCGGAAATCAGACAGAAACAACAGGAGATTCACAGGCTACTGAAACTACTACAAATGCAAACAAGAAATCAACCAAAGATTATAATGCACAGGAATACGTAACAGTTGGCGCACTTGAGAACTTAACCGCAAACACAGATGTATATACCTTTACAGATGCCGATGTAGAAAAAGAAGTTATGGCTCAGATTAATTACTACATTGAATATATGGATTTATACAACTATTCTCCTTCTGATAAACAGACAGTAGAAACCGGTGATGTGGTAAATATGAACTATAAGGGTGTAAAGGACGGAGAAGCATTCCAGGGCGGAACTGCTGAAGGAGCACATCTTAAAATCGGTTCCGGTAAATTTATTCCGGGCTTTGAAGACGGATTAATCGGTCACAATGTAGGTGACAGCTTTGATCTTCCGCTTACTTTCCCTGAGGAATATCAGATGCCTGATTTAGCAGGACAGGATGTTGTATTTACAGTTTCTATCAATTCCATTGATACACCAAGTGATCCTGAAATCACTCCTGAACTTATCCAGGGAATGGGTATGAACTATAATTCATTAGAAGAATATCTCGCAGATGTAAAGAGCTATATGCAAAAGAGCTGCGATGACAGAAATAAAAGTGCAAAGGCATCTGCTGCATGGGATGTTGTTTATCCTCTTTGTGAAGTAAAGGATGCACCTCAGGAAATGGTAGATGATGCACTGGCAACCTTAAAAGAAAACATTCAGTCATATGCAGATTATTACGGAGTTTCTATGGATGAGTTCATTGAACAGAACATGGAAATGACCAAGGAAGACTTTGAAAAAGATGCATTGGAAACAGCACAGGATGCTGCCAAGGAAAAATTAGCGATTGCAGCGATTGCCAAGAAAGCAGGAATTGAAGTAACAGATGCGGATGTTCAGGCAACCGCAGAAGCAGAATATGCCAGCAACAACTATGAATCAGCAGAAGCTATGCTGGCAGCAATCGGAGAAGGTTCATATTATGATTATCTTCTTTCTGAAAAGGTAAATGACTACTTAATCGGCATCGTTTCCTTTACAGAAAATGCACCGATTTCTATGTTTGAAGAAACACAACAGTAAAAAGTAATTAAGTGGTGAGTGGGTATGCGAAAGAGAATCCTCTGTTTGATGCTATGCGTCAGCATGGCAGCGTCTCTTCCGTTTAGCGTAAAAGCGGTTTCTATCTCCAGCGTGAGAAAGGAACAGGAAAAGACAAAGAACAATTTAAGTAATCTGGAAAATGAAATATCAAATCTCGAGGACGAAAAACAGCAGGCAAATCAGCAGCTGGGAGAACTGGAGAATGAGCTGGTAGATATTCTTTCGAGTATTGAAATCTGTGAAGAAGAAATCGATATTAAAAAGAAAGAGATTGATGAAGCCAGAGATGAACTCATGGTATTACAGGGCCAGGAAAAAGAGCAGTATGACAACATGAAAAAGCGTGTGCGTTTCATGTATGAACAGGGCAGTAATGCGTATTTACAGGTCCTTTTGGGTTCAGACGGATATGCAGACATGGTAAATAAAGCAGATTACATTGAAAAGCTTTATAGCTATGATCAGCAGCTTTTGGCAGATTATGTGGAAAGCAAAGAAGAGATGGCACATCTCAAGGTCAAGCTGGAAAACGAAGAGGCAGATTTAGAGGCTTGTAACTATGAGCTGGAACAGGAACAGGCAGCACTGGAAGAATTGGTAGAAGAAAAGAAAGAAACAGTGGCTGACTTTGCTGCGCAGTTATCTGCAGCCAAGAATAAAGTAGAAGATTACAAAAAAGAATTACAAAGACAGAACGAACAAATCAGACAGCTCGAAATTGCTGCTGAGCAGGAAAGAAAGCGTCAGGCAGCAGAAGCCAAAAGAAAGGCAGCAGCGGCAGCAGCGGCGGCTGCAAACGGTGATGGCGAAGGCACAACGGATGATGCGGATTACTCAAACTTTTCTGCAGGAGCAGGAGATACCATTGATGTATCGGTAGGTTCCGGAACCGGTCAGCAGGTTGTAAACTATGCTTGTCAGTTTATCGGAAATCCATATGTATTTGGCGGAACCAGTCTGACCAACGGAACAGACTGCTCGGGATTTACACAGGCAGTATATGCACATTTCGGTATTTCTATTCCGAGAGATTCCTTTAGTCAGAGAAGCTGCGGACAGGCTGTTGATTATGCATCAGCCAGACCGGGAGATATTATTTGTTATGCCGGACATGTAGCGATTTACATGGGAGGCGGACAAATTGTTCATGCGAGTACCGAAAGAACAGGTATCACAACAGGACCTGCTGCGTATCGTACCATTTTATCAGTTCGAAGAATTGTAAATTAAAGGTAAAGACTTATGTTTGAAAAGAAAAGTGTGATTTACAATGAGAATATGGGTGTTTGCAGAGTAGAGGACATCACAAACCTGACCTTGAAAAAGGGAGATCCGATTACCTACTATGTACTCCGTTCTTTATATGAAAATGATAAAGTTGCTTACATTCCTGTACAGGAACACAATGTGGTATTAAGAGAACTTATTACCAGAGAAGAAGCTTTAGAAAAAAAGAAAAAATGGCAGCAGGAGGAAACCGGTGAGGAAACTGCAAAAAAGGAGCAGGATACCATAAGCTGGAGAATCCAATATGAAATGATGGATACACTTCCGAAAGAAGAATGCCTTTTGTTATTTGAAAAAAGTGAAGTGGATTATGTTTTATCCCGGACAGAAGAATAAGAAATAACAATTTGAGTAAGAATAAAAGAAAAGACGATGCTTGGCATCGTCTTTTTTAGTGTTATTCTTTTTACTTGTCTTCTGACTGCTGCATTACCTTTGCAAAAATACGCTGTAAATACAAAGAGATAAGATATGCAAGAGCTGCACATCCGATAAACATTCCGATACTCAGTACCATAAAGAAGGAATAAGAAGTACGGAAGGCTAAATACACGATTACAATGTGAATTACAATGATAAAAATGGTAACCGGTGCGTTGGATACGCTGAGCAGCACCGCATTTTTAACAGTTGTCTTTGTATCATTTTGAAAATTTGATAAAAGCGGAAATGCATAAATAATAATAGAAACAACAATAAATATCATAATCCAAACAGGAACCTGCAAAAGATTGTATGCCGGATCGATGATTCGATAAATGACATATAAATCTGCAGAGAAAAAGGCTAAAATCACCAAAAGGATGAGCCAAAGCGGAGTTGCCTGCTTGAAGTTTTCTCTAAATGCTTTCCAATAACCTTTTACGATATACGGCTCATCACCGTCTACCAGTTTCAGGGTAATTCGATACAGAGCTGAAAGCGCAGCACCGATTGTAAAAATTGGAAGACAAGAGATAAAAAACATGACGTTTAAGAATATCAAATCACACAATTTTGATAAAAAACGCATGACCGGATTATCCGGTGAAAAGAACTGATTCATAGATAATGCCTCCAAAAATAATATAATATGCAATTGTGATATAATTATACAAAAAAAAGCGAAAAAATGATACAATGTCGTGAAAAGAAGCAATTACTGTACGAAGTAAAGCAATTTTTGTAAAGTATAAAAAAGTAAAATATGTATAATAGTAATAAGGATTTCTGATTATCCCTTTGTCAAAAATTCACAAAAGGATAGTGAGAGAACTGAATACTTATTTTCTAACATTTTTAGAGGAGGAAGAAAAAGAATGAAAAAGAAAGTATTAAGCGTATTACTTTCAACAGCAATGGTAACTTCTTTATTAGTTGGATGTGGCTCAACAGCAGAAGCTCCAAAGGAAGAAGCACCAGCAACTGAAGAAAAAACAGAAGAAGCAGCTCCAGCAGATGACGCTGAAGCAGAAGCACCTGCAGAAGAAGAAGCAGCAGCTCCAGCAGCAGGCGGAACAATTAACGTATGGTCATTCACAGACGAAGTTCCAGGAATGATCCAGAAGTACATTGATGAACATCCAGATTTCGGATATGACATCAACACAACAATCATCGCTACAACAGATGGTGCTTATCAGCCAGCTCTTGACCAGGCACTTGCAGCAGGTGGAGCAGATGCACCAGATATCTACTGTGCAGAAGCAGCATTCATCTTAAAGTATGCACAGGGTGATGCAAGCGGATATGCTTGTCCTTACGAAGATCTCGGAATCGACGTATCAGCTAAATTAGCAGAAGCAGATATCGCACAGTACACTGTAGATATCGGAACAAACGCAGATGGTAAGTTAGTAGGTTTAGGATACCAGGCAACAGGTGGAGCATTCATCTACCGTCGTTCAATCGCACAGGATACATGGGGAACAGATGATCCTTCAGAAATCGCAGCAAAGATTGGACCAGGTTGGGATAAGTTCTTTGCAGCAGCAGAAGAATTAAAAGCAAAAGGATACGGAATCGTATCTGGTGACGGAGATATCTGGCACGCAGTAGAAAACAGCTCAGATGCTGGTTGGATTGTAGACGGAAAGTTAACAATCGATCCAAAGAGAGAAGAGTTCCTTGATCTTTCAATGAAGCTCAAAGAAAACGGATATCACAATGATACACAGGACTGGCAGGATGCATGGTTTGCAGATATGAAGGGTGAAGGCGCACAGCAGATCCTTGGATTCTTCGGACCAGCTTGGCTTGTAAACTACACATTAGCACCTAACTGTGGTGGATCTGCAGTAGGCGAAGGAACATACGGTGACTGGGCAGTATGTGAACCACCAATCGGTTTCTTCTGGGGTGGTACATGGGTACTTGCTAACAAAGATTCAGAAAAGAAAGAAGCAGTTGGAAAGATCATCGAATGGATCACACTTGATAGTTCAGAAGACGGCTTACAGTATAAGTGGGCAAATGGTACACTTAACGGCGAAGGCGGAACAAAAGACGCTGTAGCATCAGGAACAGTAATGAGCAAGTCAGACGGATCATTAGATTTCCTTGGCGGACAGAACATGTTCGAAGCATTTGTACCAGCTAACCAGTTTGCAAATGGTAAGAACCTTACACAGTACGACGAATCAATCAACACATTCTGGAGAGATCAGGTACGTCAGTACACAGCAGGTGAAAAGAGCCGTGATCAGGCAATCGCTGACTTCAAGCAGAACGTAGCAGACAACCTTGACGTAATCGTAGAATAATCTATAGATTGATAGGAAGTCGAAAGACAAAAGAATAAAGCAGGGGTGGAGCGAGGCTTCGCTCTACCCCCTTTTTTTTACCACGACCTTGTGTCGGGGGGCCTTGCCGGCAGTGCAATCAAAAGAATTGCTCCGGCAGCAATTCTTTCCTTGTTTCCTAAAATAAGGGAAGATAAGGGAAAAAAGCCTGGATTCCGGGCAAAAAAATGGAGTAAGAAATAAAAACTATAAGAGGGACGTAGTGTAAAGCAAAACAATCTAGAATCTTTGCACGGCCCCGATTGCTCAGCAATCGTGACAAGAAACGGAGGTGCTTCGGGTGAAAAACAAAAAGTTTAGCTATGCGAAATATGGTTACTTTTTCAGTATCCCATTTGCAGTTGCATTTTTGATTTTTTCATTCTATCCAATTATCTACACAGCAGTGATTGGATTTACGGATTTGAAAGGACTTGGAATGACATCGTTCCACATCTTAGATGATCCATTGAGAAACTTTAAGACGGTATTAAGCAATCCGTCCTTTATTACATCTCTTAAGAATACAGTAATCATCTGGATTGCCAACTTTATACCACAGATTACCTTGGCATTATTATTAACAGCATGGTTTACAGATAAAAGATGTTCAATTAAGGGACAGGGATTCTTTAAAGTAATCTTTTATATGCCAAACATTATTACAGCGGCAACAATCGCTATCTTGTTCAAGGCATTCTTTGACTATCCAATGAGTCCAATGAATGACATTGTAACAACATTAGGAATTTCGGATCAGCCGATCCAGTTCTTATTATCAAAGACGACAGCGAAAGCAATCGTAGCATTCATCCAGTTCTGGATGTGGTATGGATATACAATGGTAATCCTTATTTCAGGTGTACTGGGTATCAGCCCTGAAATCTTTGAAGCAGCAGAAGTAGACGGTGCAAACCGAGTACAGACTTTCTTCTTAATTACCATTCCAAATATTCAGACAATTCTTTTATTTACATTGGTAACAAGTTTGATTGGTGGTTTGAACATGTTCGATATTCCGAAGTTATTCTTAATGGGTGGACCGGACAATGCAACATTAACTACCAGCGTATTTATATACAACCAGGCGTTCAGCGGAAGTTATATGTATAACAGAGCTGCAGCAGCAAGTATGGTAATGTTCGTACTGATTTGTGTATTATCATCCCTTACATTCTACCTGATGAGAGACAAAGATGAAGAGAAGTTAAGAAGACAGATCAAAGAACAGGAAAAAGCAGCAAAAGCAAGAATGAAAGCTGCAGAGAAAGGAGAGGCATAAGAAATGGGAAGCAATACAAAAGTTTACTCATCTACAGGTGATAAGATCATGCGTGTTGTCATTTATATCGTATGTATCCTGTTAGCTATTTTAAGTATCATGCCTTTCTGGATCATGATCGTAAATGCAACCAGATCAACCACAGAAATTCAGCAGCATGCGGTGGCATTTTTCCCATCGAAGTATATGATGAACAACTTAAAGATTCTGCTTGGAAAGAGCTTTAATCCTGCCAGAGGATTTATGAACTCCATCATTATCTCAACCTGTTCAACAGCATGTAGCGTATATTTCTCAACTATGACAGCATACGGTTTAGTAGTATATGACTGGAAATTAAAAAGACCATTCTTCAGCTTCATCATGGCAATCATGATGATTCCTGCACAGGTAACCATGATTGGTTTCTATCAGATGGTATATAAGATCCACATGACAAACAACCTGTTAATGCTTATTTTACCGGCAATCGCAGCACCATCCATGGTATTCTTCATGAGACAGTACATGCAGCCGGCATTATCACTTGAAATTATTCAGTCAGCACGAATCGACGGAGCAAAAGAGTTTAGAATCTTTAACAGCATCGCGCTTCCAATCATGAAGCCTGCGATTGCAACCCAGGCAATTTTCTCATTCGTATCAAGCTGGAATAACTTATTCACACCATTGGTACTTTTAACAGACCAGGATAAGTACACAATGCCAATCATGGTATCTTTATTAAGAGGAGATATCTACAAGACAGAGTACGGTTCAATCTACTTAGGATTATCATTAACTGTATTACCACTTATCTTTGTATACTTGATTTTATCAAAGTATATCATCGCTGGTGTGGCACTTGGTTCTGTAAAGGGTTAAGT
>JAZUKG010000030.1:0-21575 GCA_045643145.1 Lachnospiraceae bacterium
TATTTTAGCCTGCCTTTCATATTATTGGAGGATATTAGCAATATGAACAATTATAGAATTATAACATTAAGAGAACGGCCAGAATTAGTAGCTATAGCAGCTGAGTGGTTTCATAGCAAGTGGGGTGTGCCCAAAGAGGCATACCTGGAGTGTATGGAATCATATTTATCCGGGAAAACCGAGTATGGTTGGTATCTATGCTTATATGATGAATCAATTGTCGCAGGGCTTGGGGTAATAGAAAATGACTTTCATGATAGAAAGGATTTGACGCCAAATGTATGCGCCGTATATACAGAAGAAGAACATCGAAAAAAGGGACTAGCAGGGAATTTGCTAAATACAGTTGTTGATGATATGAGAAATAAAGGTGTAACGCCTTTATATTTGGTGACGGATCATATTGACTTTTATGAACGTTATGGATGGGAATTCTTATGTATGGTTCAAGGTGATGGCGAACCGGAAATGACAAGAATGTACATCCACAGATAAAAATGATTGAAAAGCACTACAACAATAGCAAATATAGAAATATTTCCAAACGGGTTCAGTACAACAGATATAGAATATCGAGGTTGTGAGTAGTTCATGCGCTGTCTGTTGTTAAAAATTGACAAAAAAACCAATGAATCATATTATCTTGTATACATATGAACAAATCTTCAAATATTCACTTGACAGTCCACAATACGTGTGTTTTAATGGAGTCAACTTAAGGGAGTAGGCGGCGCATAAGCGTGGCAAGCCAACATACTGGTCTTTGGAAGACCTGGTTTGTCTTAATTGTTGAGACTTGAGTACGGCATAGCTGTACCCATAGTCTTTTTTTATTGGATGCAGCGATGCATCCATTTTTTATTTTAGGAGGAAATGCTTATGTACATCACACTGAAGAACGCAATCAAAAAATACGGAGAAGGAGAATCGCTGGTTTACGCATTGGACAAGGCTAATACAGAAATCGATCAGGGTGAAATCTGTGTTATCCTGGGACCTTCCGGATCTGGAAAGTCTACACTGTTAAATATGCTCGGTGGACTGGATAGCCTGGATGAGGGGAGTATCACCATCGGAGACAGAACTATTTCCGGTTACCACAAAGACCAGTTGACACGTTACAGAAAAGAAGATATCGGATTTGTATTTCAGTTTTACAATCTGATTCCGGATTTAACCGTAGAGGAAAATATTGAAGTGGTTGCTGATATCGCTGATAGCCCATTGGATATGAATCAGGTACTTGAGGCACTGGACATTGAAAAGTATCGAAACAGATTCCCGAGAGAACTTTCCGGAGGACAGCAGCAGAGAGTAGCCATTGCCAGAGCGATGATTAAAAATCCAAAACTTTTGCTCTGCGATGAGCTGACCGGTGCACTGGATACAAAGTCTTCCAGACAGGTTTTGAAATTTATCGAAAAAATCAATCAGGAATTTGGTACTACCATAATTATCATTACACATAATGAGGTGATTGCCGATATGGCGGACAGAGTCGTATTTGTCAGAGATGGTCAGGTGCGTGAAAACCGCAAAAATGTTGTAAAGACTGCCGTAGCAGATCTGCAGTTGTAGGGAGGTGCCACATGAAGCTGAGAAAACGATATACCAGAAGCATTAAAAGTAACATGTCCTTTTATGTATCATCCACCTTGTTAACCATTACGACTTTGTTCCTGTTTTTTATAATGAACCTGGCCGGACATGGTATCTTGGATTTTGGTGAAAAATTCTTTGCAGAGCATCATTTGGAAGATGCCAATTTCTCGACCTATTTACAGATGAGTGACGATCAGATTTTGGAACTGGAAGAGA
The DNA here is from genome assembly GCA_045643145.1 of Lachnospiraceae bacterium. Classification (GTDB taxonomy): domain Bacteria; phylum Bacillota; class Clostridia; order Lachnospirales; family Lachnospiraceae; genus SVFI01. The sequence continues at coordinate 1,819 of JAZUKG010000030.1, forward strand.
AATATGATGTATGTATAGAGCCACAGTGGTTTACAAACATAGATACTGATGGAATCACTTCCCGCGTTTTTAAAAAGAGTCATAAAATAAATCTGTATGAAGTGACAGTAGGACAGGATGTCTCATCAGATGATGAGATTGTCATCTCTGAAGGCTATGCAGTGGAAAATCACATCGAGGTGGGAGATCAGATAAAGGTCGGTGATACATATTATCGAATTTCGGGATTCATGCAGCGTCCGGACTATCTGTATATGCTGCAAAATGAAAGTGATGCCTACAAAAATGTAACTACTTTTTTCCTGGCATATGTGACAGATGCCGAGTATGACAGAATCGGCTCAGACAACTGTTTCTATTCTGTGCAGTATAATCAGGACAATGCAATTGATTTTAGAAAAGAAGTCAATGATACATACTATATGCGATCTTATATAAATGCTGAGGACAATTATCGTATCAAAATGGTAGATATGCAGGCAGAAATGTTTGTATCCATCTCTTATATCATTTTGGTAATCATGCCGTTAATCGTTGTGATACTGGTGAGTATTATTATCAGCAGAAAGGTAAAGGCAGAGCAAAAGTTGATTGGTACGTTATCCGCGCTGGGATATACGAAATGGCAGCTGATGCGCCATTATGCCGGGTTTGCTGCAGTGCCTGGTATTCTGGGAGGAGGATTATCTGTGGTGCTGTCACTCATTTTTGCACAGCCTTTCGGTGAAGTAGGACTGCAGGATTACGAACCTCTCCGCATTGAGTGTCATGTAAATCCGGTTGCTGCAGTTTTGGCAGTGATTATCCCTACGGTGATGTATATACTGGCAGCGCTATTTGCTGTGAGCAAGCTCCTAAAAAAGGATACCGTACTTTTGTTAAACGGCAACAGTGACAAGGACAAATCCGGTTTTCGAAAACTGTTGGTTGGAAAGAAGGTTTCTTTCCGTATCAAATATGCTCTGCGTTCCCTGATTGGAAATCCGGGCAGAACATTTGTCGTGTTTACCGGTATTTTCCTGGGCAGTTTTATATCTCTTTTGGGCTTTAGCTTTTTAGATGCTATGACCTATACCGGCGATACAATGGGAGATGCCCTGGGTACTTATCATTATCAGTATGTGCTGAATGAACTGGTAAGTGACGGCGATTATGACGGTGAGACCTTGCTGATGACATCGGCGGAACTGGAAAACGGCAAAACGGTTACGTTTATGGGAGTAGGAGAGGAGAATCCTTATCTGGAACTGATTGACACAGAGGGTAATCCGGTTGATCTTTCTCAGGGCTTTTTTATCACAAATGTAATTGCAAAGCTGCAGGGCTTTGAAAAGGGAGAGGAGATCACACTGATTAATCCATATACTATGGAGAAAAAGAACATCACAGTAGCAGGTATTATTGACAGTGATATTCAGAGTACCATTTTCACAGACAAGAAAAAGGCAGCAGATCTTTTGGATATGGATGCAGCTACTGGTAATGTGATTATGAGTGATCATACGATTGATATTCCGGATTCTATATTGCTGCAGACCATCAAAAAAGAGGATTCAAAAGAGCAATACGACAATATGACCGGACAGATGGATATTATGATTTACGCAGTCATTATATTGGGTGCTGTTATCTGCATCTGTGCAGTTTATGTAGCTGTGAACATGCTGGTAACTGAGAATAGTTCCAATATTTCCATGCTGAAAGTACTCGGATATGAAGACAAGAAAATAAATCAAATAGTGCTTCGAGTGAATCACATCGTTTTGCCTATCGGATATCTGGCTGCGATTTTACCGGTGTATGCATCCACTGACTGGATGTTCCGATATTTAGCTGGTTTCATCGGTGCGATAATAAAGACATATGTTTCTCCGCAAAGCTTCATCTACACGATTGTACTGGTTTTTGTCAGCTACTTTGGCTCACTTCTTTTGATCAGACATAAGGTATCAAAAGTTAATATGATAGAGAGCCTGAAAGATAACCGTGAGTAAAAGAGATATAAATATTATTGACAGAATCGACACGCGTGTCTATTATATAAAAAGACACATGTGTCGATTTTTGTATGCTAAATCAAAAGGATAATGTGGAGACCGAACCATGGGAGATAAAAAAGAACGTACAAAAGCAATCATCATAGATAAATCGTGGGAATTATTTACTCAAAAAGGATTTACGCAGGTAACCATGAAGGATGTATGTGAGGCAACGGGGCTGAGCCGGGGCGGTCTGTATAGTCATTTTTCGAGTACTGTTCAAATTTTTGAAGAAATTCTCAGTAGCATCACACAAAATGATGCCATGAATTTCGTACAAGGAATAGAGGAAGAAAAGTCCGCAGTAGAGATGCTCGATCAGGCACTGGCGAGTATGGAAGAGGAATTGATGGATGCAGATGATTCGTTAAGCCGTGCCATTTATGAATTTGCGGCAGGTGTAGATCAGGATTTTATGCAGAAATTGAATCGCCGGGCAGAGGATAAGTGGCGAGCCCTGATAGAGTATGGTATTTACCGCGGCGAATTTCGACAAGTCGATATCACAGGAATTGTTGGTACGATTCTTTATGTCTATCAGGGAATTCGAATGTGGAACAACATAGTTGATATGAAACCGGAAGTAATCAAAGCAGTAATAAAAAATATACGTGATCAGCTGGTATATTAAGGAGAGTCATACATGAGTATAAGATTAGTAGTTCCTACCGGAGAAGATAAAACAAAAGCAATCGAATTCAGGCAGGAGTTTTTTGAAAATAAAGAATATGTCATTAACGGAAGTGAATTGCTCGATCAGACTGACGATTATGCAGCCTGGCTCACTTCTATAAAAAATAATGCAAAGAAAGAAACGGTCAGTCCTTCATGGGTTGTGACGGATACTTATTTTGCAGTCGATGAAAATGACAGAATTGTCGGTATTATTGATTTACGACATGAACTGAATGATTTCCTACGGGATTTTGGACATTCAGGTTATAGTGTCAGACCTTCTGAGAGATGCAAAGGCTACGCAACGCAGATGTTAGGCCTGATAAAGGATGTTGCCAAAAGTCATGGTATGGACAAATTGCAGTTATCAGTGGAAAGAAACAATGAACCATCCGTCAAAACAATTGTCAAAAATGGTGGGGAGTATGAACGTTCCTTTTCCTTTCAAAATGAGGAAGCGGATGTTTATTTAATAAAATTATAAGGATACAATCTGGAGTATTCAGAAAGAAGGAAAAATGCATATTTTAACGGAGCTACCGGCATGGGAGCGATTATTTAAAAAAATTGTATGGCAGCAGCTGGGAGATATAGAAGGGAAAAAGATTCTCGATTTTGGCAGCGGTGAAGGCATCACTGCCAATCATCTGGCAAAGAAAAATGAAGTCATTGCAGTAGAACCTTCAAAAGAGATGCTGCAAAATGCATGGACAGATTTTGAGTATACTCAGATTATCGGTGATGTAAATGCACTGACGGACTTGGAAGCTGAAACCTTTGATGTCATCATCTGCCACAATGTACTTGAATATATTGATGAGAAAGCAGCAGTAATAAAAGAATTAGCCAGAGTGCTCAAAAAAGGCGGTATTTTATCAGTTGCCAAGCATAACAGAGCAGGTCGAGTTTTGCAGATGGCGGTTTTGTTAGATGATTTTGAAAAAGCACATGCACTGCTTGACGGAGAAAACAGTACAGCATCCAAGTTTGGAGCAATCAGATATTATAATGATGAAGATATCACGAATTGGGCTCCAAATCTGACCGTATCCGATCTATTTGGAATTCGAACATTTTGGGATTTGCAGCAAAATCAGGAAAAGCATTCCGATGAAAAATGGCAGGAAGAAATGATACGACTGGAACAAAGAGTATCTCAGATTCCGCAATATAGAGATATTTCTTTTTTTCACCATCTCATATTAATCAAAAAATAGAAAACGGTAGTATAACAATGAAATAAAGGAGAAGTAAATTGTTAGCAGACTTTGAAACCAAAGAAAGTAAAGTAAATAAATGTTTAGTCGGAGTGATTTTCGTATTCTGCATTTGCATGTGCGCAGCTGCAATGATTATATTAAATCCTTATTTTATGACACGCTTTTTTACCGGAGGGGCTCAAAGCAGCCTGGAACTTTTAGAACAGTGGTATCAGATCGGATTGTACAACATGTATGCAATCGTTGGACCCGGTTTATTATATTGCATCGTTGCCGTTGTTCTTACAGTTATTGCATCAAAAGATTACAAAGAATATGATGATGCCTGGATGGAAACATATGGATACAAGATTTTAAATTATATGAAATATCTGAGCGAGATGGAAGAAGAACCGGATGAAGATTTTGATTTTCTGGCAGAATTAGCAGCCATTGTTCCTGAAGAAAAAATAGAGCAGCATAACATTCGCAGTAATCAGGTTAGCCGCGAAAAAGCGGTTGCATTCTGTCTTTTTCTTGTCTTTTTTGCTGTGATTGCCATTTTCCTTAAAGGAACTCCGATGATGGATGAAATGAAAAAAATACGGATGGATATAGAATGGATACAAAATGACAGATGTGAATCTGTTGAGGGATATCTGACTGAGTATATAAAAGACAATAAGAGAATGCTATCCTTTATTACTGAACCATTTGAAGACTGTGATAATTATAAAATGATAGAAGGATATGGTTCGAACACAAAACTGATTGTACCGACCTGCCTGAATTTTACATTGGATGAAAAGCATCTTTATGATATAGGGGCATCTGCGAGAGAAAATAGAGCCAAAGCGGCAATCTACCGGTATAAACGCACTCCGGCTTTCGGTCTGGTCGTTTCCATTGAAACACTTCCACCATTAGAAATGGAAGAAGAATATCTGCCATTCCCAGAAAGCTTTCAGACAAAGGGATATACCAGGAGTAAAATGGATGTAAATGATACCAGATGGGATTATAATGCAACCCATGCAGAATTTGAAAACGGAGGTATTTTAGATTTTACATGGTACGGAAGCTACGACCTTGGCAGAGCAATGGGAGAAGGTCAAAATTCCTTTTTCTATACCAATCATGACATCAGCATAGAGCACCGCCTTCATGCCATGGTGGGATTTGATTATTTTGACGGCATTGTAGAGGGTGCAAAAAAAGAAGAGAAAGAGCACTGGATAGAGCAGACACAAAAGCTTTGCCCCTACAACGGTGGCTACTATGACACTGTAGAAACAGAGCACAGTTTTCAGGTTGTCATGGAAGTAGAGGATGAGAAAATGCACGGAAAACTGTTGTTTCTATTTGATGAAGACGTAGAAAGAACAGGAGCCTTTATTTATCTTGAAACCTTGGATTCCTATAATCCTGAAAGAGTCGACAAAATCATAAACAGTATATCTTTGGTAAAGGATGTACCTGAGGATAAGCCATATTTTTAAAACGGACAAAAAGTGCCAGTGGGGATTGACGAACCGACAAGTTTCTGAAGGACAAAAGAAAACGGCCGAGATGTAAACTGCCTCGGTAAAGCGTTTTAAGTATTTCCTATGAAACTGTTGACAACCTAACAAATGTTAGTTATAATCAGCCTAACAAATGTTAGTCTACATGACGCTGCCACTAGGGAAGTGTCATGTAGTATATGAAAACAGTGAATGGCATCGATTGTAAACAATCGATGCAAAAGATAGGAGATAGGAAATGAAAGTATTATTAGTACACGGCCATAACAGAAAAGGAAGCACATATCACATTTCGTATGTACTGACAGATGCACTGAAAACTGCAACTGAGATCAATGAAATTTGTATCCCGGATACGATTCATAACGGCTGTAAGGGCTGTTATCAATGTATTGATGACGATACGAAATGTCCGGTGTGGGAGGAAAAGAATCGAATTATGCAACAAATCGAGGCAGCAGATCTTTTGATTTTTACCACGCCTACCTATTGTATGGGACCATGTGCTCAGCTCAAGGCATTCTTTGATTTAACCTTTACTGTTTGGATGTCACACAGACCGAAAGCCTCTATGTTTCATAAAAAGGCAGTAGTAATTTCTACCTGCGCAGGACAGGGAGCAAAGGATGCGACAAAGGCTGTTTCTAAAATGCTGTTTTTCTGGGGTATACCAAAAATATATGAATATGGACTGGCTGTTCAGGCAATGTCCTGGGATGGTATCGCTGATCAGAAAAAAGAAAAGATCAAAAAAGATATGAAAAAGCTGGCTGTAAAGCTTGATCAAAATACAAAACCAAATCCCGGCATCAAAACAAGATTTATGTTTTTTGTCATGCGAATGATGCAAAAAAGCAATATGGGAAGCGGCGAACTGGAAAGAAAGTATTGGGAAGAAAACGGATGGCTCGGAGTAAACAGACCATGGAAATAAAAGACATGAATACAAAAGATAAAATACTGTATACCTCTTTGAGACTTTTTTCAAAAAAAGGATATGACGGAGTATCCATGCGTGAAATTGCCGCTGAGGTAGGAATCAAGGGGGCGTCTATTTATGCCCATTTTAAAGGCAAGCAGGATATTTTTGATGCCATATTTGAAAAAATGAAAACAAGCTATGATGCCTTTGCACCGACTCTGGGAGCACCGGTCGACGGGAATATGCAGGAAGCACAGATGCTGAGCGGAGCCGGCGAGGAGACACTTTTTGCCATGGCTGAGGGTTTATTTTCTCTCTATGCAAAAGACGAATTCATGGTTATGACGAGACAGCTTTTGCAATCTGAGCAGTACAGAAATGAGGTTGCAGCAAAGTACCTAAAGGAATATTATTTTGATATGCCGATTCAGTTTCAGACAATGATATTTGAAGGCATGAAGGCATCGGGACTTTTTACAGGAAAAGATGCCGGGGTGATGGCTCTTCAATTTTATTCTCCGATTTATGTGACGCTTTGTGCCTATGATTTGGGGAAGGATTATGATGAGTGTATAGAGCAGTTACAGGAGCACATTCATTCATGGAAATATTGATGATTGTAGAAGACGATGTGGAGTTAAACAAGGGGCTTTGCAAAGCAGAATAAAATACCATATCCGTGTTCATGAACGGAGTGCGAAATATCAGTTGTATTTGGCATGTAATACGGAAATAGAAAAGCTTAATTTGATATGGATTTATTTGACGAAAAGGTACGGTTTGTTTTATGATTATTTTATCAAAAAAACAAACCGTTTTTTCGCATTTAACAGATAAAAGAAAGGTGGTGCGTATCCATTGAACGTGTACATAACGTGTATGATTTTGGGTCTGGCTTTCCCAATCATTTCTTTGGCATTTAATATTTTTGATTTTGCATTTGATGCCGTAGCGATCGATGCACTGGATTTGGATGTCGGAGATTTTGATATTTGTTTTTTACCACTTTCGTTTAATGCCATTTGTTTGGCAGCAGTGGTATACGGAGGCGTCGGAATTATCTTGATTAACCGGCCGCCGCTTTTTAGGAACTTGATAGCCGGATTACTGGCCTATGTGGCAGCAGTTTTAATTCAGTCATTAATTAAATATCTAAAAAGACATTCTATGGATGCAGATGAGATTAGCAATTTAATCGGCAAGGAATGTATCGTCAGCAACAGAATTCCAAAAGACGGATTCGGATCCATCGTTTTTAAAGAGGAAGGACGTGCAGACATCAGCATGCCGGCAAAAGCAGTCGATGAAACAGAGTATTATCAGGATATGAAAGTTACCATAGAGTACATTAAGGATCATGTAGCTTTTGTAAAAAGTACTACATAGCCTTTATGATAAATAAACTAACAAACAAAAGTAAAAAGGAGGAGCGGGAAAATGATTGCAGGATTTGAAATTCCACTTGCTTTAATTGGCATTGTAGTTGGAGTGATTGTGGTATTAATCATTATTTTCTCATGGTGGAAAAAAGTTCCACAGGACAAAGCAGGAGTTGTAACAGGTTTAAAGAAAAGAGTGATCACCGGTGGCGGTGGTATCGTAATTCCGATTTTTGATCGAATTGATTATATTTCATTGGGAAATATACCTCTTCATGTGGAAACCAAAGGAAGTCTTTCGAATCAGGGTGTACCGATTGCGGTTTGCACCACAGCGGTTATCAAGGTTCGTAACAGCAAAGAAGCTATTTTAACAGCAATCGAGCAGTTCGTTGGAAAGAACGAAGCAGACATTGCAAACAATATCAGTCAAACAGCAACAGCAGTACTCGAAGGTAAGCTTCGTGAAATCATTGCTACCATGTCAGTCGAAGACCTTTACCAAAAGAGAGAGGACTTCTCTTCTAAGGTACAGGAAGTAGTTGGTACTGAACTGGGAACCATGGGTCTTGAAGTAAAGAACTTCACTATTACAGATATTTCCGATGAAAACGGATATATCAAAGCACTTGGTGAAGGTATGATTGCTCAGAGAAAGAAGGATGCTGAAATCCAGAAATCTCAGGCTCAGCAGGAACAGGATGAAAAGACTTCAGAAGCAGATAAGTTAGGTGCAAAAGCAAAACTTTTAGCTGCAACCGAAGTAAAAGAAGCTGAAAAAGAAAAAGCAGTAAAAGAAGCTGAATACAGAAAAGAACAGGAATCCAGAAATGCAGAAGCAGACCTTGCCAGAGATATTCAGTTAGAAAGAACCAAAAAGCTTCAGATCGAAGCACAGATGGATAATAACCTCCTCGCTCAGACCCGTCAAAAGGAAGTAGCAGAGGCAGAAATCCAGGTACAGATCGTACAGGCACAGAAAAATACAGAACTCAAAGAGCAGATGGCTTTAGAGAAAGAAAAACAGCTTTTAGCTGATGTCGTAAAACCTGCGGAAGCAGATCGTAGAAGACAGGAACAGGAAGCCGAAGCTGAAAAGTTCAATCAGATCAAGAAAGCCGAAGCAGAAGCTGAAAAGAAAAAGATTGATGCGATTGCAGAAGCAGAAGCCATCAAGGCAAAAGCGATTGCAGAAGCAGAAGCTATTTCCAGAAAAGCACAGGCAGAAGCAGAAGCGATTGAAAAGAAAGGTAAAGCAGAAGCGGATGCTACCAGAGCAAAGCTTTTAGCAGAAGCAGAAGGTCTGGATCGTAAGGCAGAAGCTCTTCAGAAGATGAACAATGCCGGTATTACTCAGATGGTAATTGATAAATTACCTGAAATTGCAGCTCAGGTTGCAAAACCTTTCGAAAGAATCGATCACATCAGTGTTATCGACAGCGGCAATACCGGAGAAGGCGTAAATTCTGTTGGAAATTATGTACCTAATGTATTGGCAAAAACCATCCAGTCTGTAAAAGAAACCACAGGTTTTGATTTAACAGAGGTAATGGCTGCAGAAACCATTAAGGCAAAGACCGACAGAAATATCAACGGTATCGAAGGTGCTGTTGAAATGAATGTAAACAGCAACAACGTAACCAAAAAAGAAACAGTTGATAAAAACAACAAATAAGTTCTGATATTCAGAATCGGGGCTGACACCAAATTAAGGTGTCAGCCCTATTTTTATATATGGGCCTTTTGTTAAAACTATTGAAAAGAAGTGTCGAAATAAGATATAATTTAGTATGTTAAAGTGTGCAATTTTGAGGGAAATTGCGAGTAGAACGCTATGGAGGGCGAAATGAAGAACAAAAGGAAGGTTCAGGACAAGGATAGCAGAAATTTATATATCATAGTAGAAATCGTAATTGTGATTTCTATGATGATTCTGATTAGTTATAATGCATATTCATTTTATCAAAGCTCGACATCATCTCTGATGGCGGTGGGAGAAAACTCTCTGGCCAGTGAAACGGAGCAGGTAAATGCGTATCTGAATAAAGCAATTGATACACTGGAAGTGACCGGGGTTAGTGTGGACAGCATGATTGACAGTGATAGTGAGATGACAGCTGATTTGATTCAAAAGATGCTTCATGCAGAGACAGTCAGATTCCAGACAGATTTTGATAAAAACTTTACCGGTGTTTACGGATATATTCTTGGCAGCTATTTGGATGGTACAGACTGGACTCCGCCGGAAGGTTATGATGCGACCACCAGAGAGTGGTATGTATATGCCAAAGAGGGGCAGGGAAGAACGGTCATCGTGCCTCCGTATGTGGATGCGCAGACAGGTCATGTTCTGATTTCTGTCAGCAAGTTATTGAGCGATGGGGAAAGCGTTATTTCCCTGGATGTAGAGCTGGATGAAATTCAGAAAATTACTCAGGATATCAACTTAAACGGTATGGGATATGGTCTGATTGTCAGCAAATCAGGGCTTATCGTAGCACATACCGATCAGGAAATGGTTGGTACAACCTTGGACGAGAATGCATCGATTCAGGATATTGCCAGAGAAATCACTCAAAAAGGACGCGGTTTCTTCACCACCCGGGATAACGGAGAAAATGTAACCGTCTTTTATGACAGTATTGCCGGTGACTATTACACCATCATGGTAATCAACAACTCGCTTCTTTATCATGATTTGTGGCTGGTTGTGCTTCGAAATATATCAGTTTGTGTGCTGGTATTTGCCATCGTGGTTATTTTCATTGCTTTTGCATTCCGCAAGATTATGGAAAGTATTGAAAGAGTAAAAGAGAGCAGGGAAAATGCAGAAAATATGTATTTGACCATCGTACGTACTCTGGCTCAGTCCATTGATGCCAAGGATAAGTATACCAATGGTCATTCCCTCAGAGTAGGAAAATATGCCAAGGAAATCGCTGCCAGACTCGGTAAAAATGAGCAGGAACAAAGGGATATTTACTATGCTGCTCTTTTGCATGATGTCGGAAAGATTCGAGTGCCGGACAGTATCATTAACAAACCGGGAAAACTCGATGAAGAAGAATTTGATTACATGAAGCTTCATACTGTAACCGGCTTTCATATTTTAAAATTCGTAAAGGAAAATCCACTGATTGCCAGAAGTGCCAAGGAACATCATGAGCACTATGACGGACAGGGTTATCCAAACGGACTTCGAGGAGAGAGTATTTCGGAAATCGGACGACTTGTTGCCGTAGCAGATGCTTATGATGCGATGACCTCGAATCGAAGTTATCGTAATCTTATGTCTCAGGAGAGAGTCAGAGAGCAGATTCAAAAGGGAAGCGGAACGCAGTTTGATCCAAAGATGGCAGCAATTATGCTGCAGATGATAGATGAAGATACAAATTATGAAATGTGTGAACATTTCAAGCAGCAAAGAAATATTTTGCTGGTTGACGATGACAGTCTTCAGCATGAAATGCTGGAATTTTTAATCAAGGATATTCCGTATTATCACATTCACAAGGCGATGTCAGGTATGGAAGCGCTGGAGATTGTGAAAAAGAAAGAAATCGATGTCATTCTGCTCGACATTTTTATGCCGCAGATGGATGGATTTGAAACCTATACAAAATTGAGGGAAATTACAAATGCGCCGATTGCCTTTTTGACAGGAGACAGTGAAAAGGAAAGTATTCAAAAGGCGTATGATATGGGAGTTACCGATTATCTGGTAAAACCATTTGCACAATATGCGATTGTAGAGGTATTGCAGAGCTTGCTCACGGAGGGATTAGAGTGAAAAAGATATCCGACAGGATTTATAACAGGTTTTACAACATACAGGTAAAACCGATTCGATTGGTTTTATTTAATATTATTGTATCCGTTGGTATTGTCGGCGGGTTCATCAGTATGATTGTTACCATCGCAACTGATGTGGCAACCCAGCAGTTATTATCCATTATTGGTGCAGTACTGGTTATGTGTATCTGTTTCTTTTTGGCCAACTGGAAAAATCAGGCCAATGTAGCGGCAACGCTATTGGTAGGGGGAGTTACGCTGGTTTTGTTCCCTGTTATGTTTTTTACAGGAGGCGGAGCCTATTGCGGAATGGGATATTGGTTTGTTATGGGAATGTTGGGTTCCTTTTTGATTTTAGAGGGACATATGTTTGTCCTTATGCTAATTGCTCAAATCCTCGTTATTTTAGGCTGTTATGTGACACATTTCTTTCATCCGGAATTAATCATTGCCATGAAAAGCAGAACTGCGATATTTATGGATATTTTGCAAAGCCTGTTTATTCTCGGATTTGGTCTGGGTATTATTATTCGTATTCAGACCAAGGTATATATGCAGGCATTTGATATGATTCAGATGCAAAACAGACAGCTCCAGGAATCAGAAGCCAAGGCAGAACAGGCAAACAAAGCAAAGAGTGACTTTTTGTCCAACATGTCACATGAAATCCGTTCGCCACTAAATGCTATCATTGGTATGAACGAGTTAATATTAAAGGATTCCAGAGATGCCCGCGTCAGCAATTATGCCATGATGGCACAAAATTCTTCGCAGACTTTATTAAACCTTTTAAATGAAGTCCTGGATTTTTCAAAAATCGAGGCCGGAAAGATTGAACTAATCAAGGATGAGTATGATCTGAAATCGTTATTAAACGACTGTTATCAGCTGACCATTCATCAGGCAGAAGCCAAGGGCTTATCCTTTGATATCGAGGTAGACAGCAAGCTCCCTACCAGACTGTACGGAGATGCCAATCGTATCAAGCAGATTTATATCAATTTACTCTCCAATGCCGTGAAATATACGCAGGAAGGCTTTATTGTGATGAAGGTATCTGCCCAAAATGCGCAAAAAGGCTTTATTCGACTGGTGGTTGAGGTTGAGGACAGCGGAATCGGTATGACTCAGGAAAATATCGATAACCTGTTTGTAAAATTCGAACGATTTGACATGAGCCGAAACAGAGACATTCAGGGAACCGGTCTGGGAATGTCAATTTCACAGGAGCTGGCAGATCTCATGAATGGCTCGATTGATGTTGACAGTATTTACGGCATGGGAAGTACGTTCACAGTTACGATTCCTCAAATTGTCGTGGATGAAACTCCGATTGGAAGTGTTGATTTCCAAAAGAGCAATCAGATAGTTGAAAATATTACCAAGGACAGAACAAAACAGCTGCATCTGAAGAATGTTCGAATCCTCGTGGTGGATGATATGGATGTCAACCTCATGGTTATGGACAATATGCTCAAGGATACAGGAGCAATGGTAGATACTGCACTAAGCGGAGCAGAATGCTTGTCCAAGTGTAGAGAAAATGAATACGATTTGATTTTTATGGATCAGATGATGCCGATTATGGACGGAACACAGACAATGGCCAAGCTTCGTGCCAAGGACAAACGATACGGACAGGAAATTCCGGTTGTCATGCTGACAGCAAATGCACTGTCAGAAATGAAGGACAAGGCACTACGAGAAGGCTTTACGGATTATGTGACCAAGCCGATTGCAGGAGATACTCTGGAAAGAATTTTATTTGACTGGATTCCTGAGGATAAAATTTCTACCAAAAATGAATCCGACAGCAGTACTATGGAATATGCCAGCAATTCGGGTAGTCTTTCTATGGATGATATATTGGCAAAACTGCCGGAAATTGATTTGGAATCCGCGCTGACATTCAGCGGCGGCAGCAGAGAATTCTTAAGCCAGATTATAGTAAAGTATTTTTCATCAGAGCGTATTGAGAACTTAAAGCAGGCCTTTGTTCAAAGAGACTGGCCGCAGTATCAGATTGAAGCACATAGTGCAAAATCCAGCTTCAAAACCTTTGGTCTGACAGAACTTTCTAAACAGGCAAAGGATTTGGAATTTGCCGTCAAAGAGGATAATATTCCGTTTATTTTGGCAAATCACAGAAGTTTTGTGGCTGAAATGGAAAGAATACGAGAATTAATTTTGTAAATAATAAAAGAAAAAGTGGAAAAGTAACATGAATCAGGAGATGAAAAAGGACAATCGAATAAGATCCTATATTGCCATTGACCTAAAGTCCTTTTATGCTTCTGTGGAGTGTGTGGAGAGAAATTTAAATCCGCTGACTACGAATCTCGTCGTAGCGGATGAATCCAGAACGGAAAAGACGATTTGCCTGGCAGTATCCCCTTCTTTGAAGAGCTATGGGATTCCGGGCAGAGCCAGACTGTTTGAAGTAGTTCAAAAGGTCAAAGAGGTGAACAAGGAAAGACTGGTTAAATCCGGCATCGAAGCTTTTAGGGAGGCTTCCTATGAAGATGAAAAGCTGAAAAATGACCGAAGTCTTTCTGTGGGATATATTGTCGCACCTCCGAGAATGGCTCTTTATATGGAATACAGCACCAGGATTTATGATATCTATCTAAAATATGTGGCACCGGAGGATATGCACGTTTACTCTGTTGATGAGGTTTTTATCGATGCGACAGAGTATCTGAATATTTATCAGATGTCAGCAAAAGAGCTGGCTATGCATATGATCAAGGATGTGTTTTTAACCACGGGAATTACAGCCACAGCCGGAATCGGCACCAATATGTATTTGGCAAAAATCGCCATGGATATCGTAGCCAAAAAGATGGAACCGGATGAAAACGGCGCCAGAATTGCTGTACTGGATGAGATGAAATATCGAGAGCTTTTGTGGGAGCACAGACCTTTGACAGATTTTTGGCGCGTGGGACCGGGCTATCGCAAAAAGCTGGAAGAAAACGGTCTGTTTACCATGGGTGATATTGCCAGATGCTCACTGGGTAAAGAGACCGATTATTATAATGAGGATCTGTTATTCCGTTTGTTTGGTGTCAATGCAGAGTTTTTGATTGACCATGCCTGGGGTTATGAGCCCTGTCTGATTCAAGAAGTAAAGGCCTATAAACCATCGGTAAACAGCCTGAGTACCGGTCAGGTTTTAACCAGACCGTATTCCTTTGAAGAAGCCAGAGTCGTCATACGTGAAATGGCAGATGCCCTGTCTTTAGATCTGGTTTCCAAGGATTTGATTACCGATCAGATCGTGTTAACAGTCGGATATGATATTGACAATATCGGAAAAAATAAAGGCCGCTCTCAAGCAGAGTTCCAGGGCGAAATCACCATTGACAGATATGGCCGAAAGGTTCCAAAGCATGCACACGGAACTCAAAACCTGGAGATGCAGACACATTCGACAAAGCAGATTATTGATGCGACGCTTACTCTGTATGACCGAATCGTAGATCCGGGCTTATTGGTGCGCAGAATGTCGGTTGCTGCAGTCAGAGTCGTGCCGACCGGTGAGAAAAAAGAAAATACCTATCACCAGATGAATTTATTTACGGATTTTGGTGAAAAATCAAAAGAAGAGAAGAAAACCCTGGAAAGGGAAGAAAGAATGCAAAAGGCGATTTTAAGCCTGAAAAATAAATATGGAAAAAATGCGGTTTTGAAGGGAACAGACTTTAGAGAAGGCGCTACCAGTATTGAGCGTAACAGTCAGATCGGAGGGCACAAGGCATGATGACAAATGAAAACAGAAAAAGCCCTTATGAGGATATTATGCATTTGTCCAGACCGGTTTCGAGAAAACACCCGCCGATGGATAAAATGATGCGTGCAGCGCAGTTTGCTCCTTTTGCAGCTTTGACCGGCCATGAAGATGCAGTCAAAGAAAGAGCGAGACTGACCGAAGAGGAAATTGAACTGGATGAATACGAAATTTCGGTTTTGGACAGACAGATACGAAATTTAATTCAGGATCCGTCCCGAGAGGTTTGTATTACTTATTTTATTCCGGATATGAGAAAAGAAGGCGGGAAATATGTGGCAGATCGGGGATATGTAAAAAAGATTGATGAATATAATCGTCAGATTATTTTGCAAAATGATGACGAGCAAATCACGATTCCGATTTCTAAAATAATTGAAATCATGGATTAGATAATGCTATAATCATTGAGGCGAAGTAGATATTAGGAGCAGTTTGATTTATGCAGGATGATTTAATCAAGGAATTGCAGGAGTTAGAAAGGCTCGATTTAGAAGAAGATGATTCTGAACAGAGACGTATCAGAAGAGAACGAAGAGCGCAGATGAAGCGTGAAAAAGAGCGTTATCTTTTGATGATGAAGGTAATTCCGATTAGTATAGTTGCTGTCATTTTAGTAATTGTGGGCAGCGTTGTTTTGATAAAACTAAATAAAGCAAAACAGGACAGAAAAGATCAGCAGGTGATTCCGCCGGCCATGACAGAGGATTCCAGTTTTCAGAACGTTGACAGCGAGCTTTCGATGTTTATGGATGAAGATCCTTCATCAGTAAATCCGGATGGAGAAGCTGCCATAACGGATGAAAATGATGAACTGAATGAGGCAGGTGCAAATCCGGAGGAACCTTTGCAAAATACACAGCCTCCTATTTCAGACGGTGTTTATGCAGCAAATGAAGCAGCAGAAATGGCAGCCATTGACGGAGAAGTCGTTTCTACGGCAGCAATTATTGTAGATACCTCCAAAAAGGAGATTTTGTCCCAAAGAGATGCAAAGGCCAGAATTAATCCGGCGTCAATGACCAAGGTCTTGACTGTTTTGGTGGCAGCAGAGCATGTTTCCAATCTGGATGATACCTTTGTCATGACCAGAGATATTACAGATTATGGTTATGTGAATGATTGTAGCAGTGCCGGATTTTTAGAGGATGAAAAGATAACGATCAGGGATCTGTTTTACGGAACCATCTTACCATCAGGTGCAGATGCAGCAGTCGGACTGGCAACTTATGTAGCAGGCTCGCAGGAAGCATTTGTTGAAATGATGAATCAAAAGCTGGCCGAGCTGGGAATGTCATCCAGCTCACATATGACAAACTGTGTGGGTATTTTTGATGACAATCATTACAGTACGGTTTATGACATTGCTATGATTATGCAGGCAGCGATGGACAATCCGATTTGCAGAGAAGTACTCGGAACCAGAGTGTATACAACTTCTATTACAGAGCAGCATCCGGAGGGAATTACGATTTCCAACTGGTTTTTACGTCGTATTGAAGACAAGGATACACATAGTGAAATCATCGGAGCCAAGACAGGCTTTGTCGTACAGTCAGGAAACTGTGCAGTCAGCTATGCCAGTGATTCTCAGGGAAATGGATTTATCTGTGCGACAGCAGGTTCTACCAGCTCGTGGAGATGCATCTATGACCATGTTGCTATTTATCAGCAGTTCATACAGTAAATGCAATGCTATTAAAAATATTTCGAAAATAATTAGAAATTATATAAACAAAATAATCCCCGAAAGATTATAGGGTGACGTGACTTTTGCAAGGCTTTCGTTATGAGGAGCATGCTAGCAGCAATGGCGGGAGTGTATGTTTGAGCCTCGAAGAGGCGAGTTTACACGGAGACGTTGCGAATCAGCGCATGCGACGAATAGAAAACGCCGCAAGTCACAAGACCTATATCTTTTCGGGGCTTTATCATTTATTATGTAGTCCAAATAATCCCTGTAATGATATGTATCCAAACTCCTGGACAAATATCCTGCAGGGATTATGCTATGCATTCTATTCTTCTTCTGTTTCAGAATCTAAATCTTCTTCATCGTCTTCAATGATGATTTCGTCGTCTTCATCGCTTTCATCATCTGCTTCGATTTCATCGTCTTCTGTATCATCGTCTTCGATGATTTCGTCATCGTCGTCGAATTCTTCATCATCGAAAAATTCATCATCGTCATCTAAATCAATTTCCTCGATTTCTTCGATTTCGCCATCACCGAAATCCTCAGCATCTAAATCATCGTTGCCGTATTCCTCATCCAGGGAAGCAGGTACCTTTGTGATAGTAGCTGTGCTGAGAAGGAAATCACTTACCTTATCTTCGCGGATCCATTCGATGATTTCTTCTTCTGTGAGCTGAGACATGAACTCGTCCTTATTTTCAAAATCGAAATCTACAACATAACCTTCAATAATCTGATCATATTCTTCCTGAGTAACAGTCATATTCTGTTCTTTGGCAATCGCATTTGTAGCGAGCATCTGTTTTGCCAGATTGGTTGCTTCTTCCTTCAGGTCATCCTGAGAGATTTCAAACATATCATAGACTTCCTGAACAGTAGCCAGACCAAACATTTCCATATAACCTGCATATTCAGACTCGATTTCTGCCATGCATCTGTTTACGATATCATCAGAATAGCCTTCAAATGTTGAATTTGAAACGATCTGACTCATAAGCTCGCTGTAAGTTTCATTTAACGAAGAACTGTTGTATTCATCTGCCAGGTCATCTTTTAATTTGGTCTTTAATGCATCTACGCTGTCACATTCCAGATTGTTTTTCACAAACTCATCTGTCATTTCAGGAACCTTTTCAACAGTAATACTCTGTAAGGTAACATCAAACTGAACTGTCTGATTGTAGAATTCGTCCAGTTCAAAATCTTCATCATATGTAATAGAGAAGTTTTTGCTTTCGCCCTTTTTCATGGAAGCTACTTCCTGATCAAATTCAGGACCAAAATCGCCTTCGCCCCAAACCATTTCATAACCGCCTTCTTCCGGATCTGAAAAATCCATTACGGTTTCAGTATCTGTTTTTGCAGTTAACAGGAAAGTTGCGAGATCGCCTTCCTGAAGCTCTCTGTCGACTTCTTCATAATCTGTAAAGTCAGTAACCAGAGATTCCATTTCCTCTGCTATCATCTCATCTGTGATTTCATATTCCTTTTGAGTTGCCTCCAGGCTGGATAAATCACAAAGAGTAACGTTGCCGTAGGACGGATCTTCTGAGTACAGAAGAATGTCTTTACCTGTGCCGGCACCTGTACTTACGGTTTCGGCATCCTTTTTACAACCGGTTAAAAGGAAACTGAAAGCCAAAAGAAGGCCCGCTACCTTTATTAAGTTTTTTCTTTTCATAATATTCTCCCTTTCTTTTGCGTCGATTGTTTACAATCGAGGCTATCCACTATTTTCATATGGCAGTGAAGACTATTGTCCGGTGTTTCTATGAATATGATATTTCTTATAGAAACGATGCGATAGTTTCCGTGCCGAGATAAAGTATATACTATATTTGTGAAAAAATCATGTATCTTCACAGTTTTTTAAGAAAAACGCAGGGAAAGCCCGTCAAGGCACTTGACAAACAGGGGGCTCTTTTCTAATATGATAAATACATATGAAGTAGCTGTGAAAAGGATTAGTACACAAAGATAAGCGTTACAGAGAGGAAGTTAATGGGTGGAAAACTTCTACGTAAAGAGTGTGGAACCTACCTTGGAGCTTTTGGTGAAAGCCAACGCAGTTCAGCGATACGGACAAGAGAGAGAGCCAGATTTTTATTTGACTAAGTAGGGTGGTACCGCCGTTTATACGGTCCCTTTTTTGGGGATGTGGTATGACTCTTTTTTTATTGCATTACCAGTCCCGGAACAATCGAGACAAGGAAAGAAGGAGAAAAGAAATGGCAGACAACAAGAAACAGGTAGAAGCGATTACCTCCATGGAGGTAGATTTTGCGCAGTGGTATACTGACGTAGTAAAAAAAGCAGAGCTTTTAGACTATACATCAGTAAAGGGATGTATGGTATTTAAACCTGCAGGATATGCCATCTGGGAATTAATCCAGAAGCAGATGGATGACAGATTCAAAGCAACAGGAGTACAGAATGTTTATCTTCCAATGTTTATTCCTGAAAGCTTATTACAGAAAGAAAAAGATCACGTAGAAGGTTTCGCACCGGAAGTTGCATGGGTAACTCACGGAGGACTTCAGCCACTTCAGGAAAGAATGTGTGTACGTCCTACATCAGAAACATTATTCTGTGATTTTTATAAAAATGAAATCCAGTCATACCGCGATCTTCCAAAGGTTTATAACCAGTGGTGTAGCGTTGTTCGTTGGGAAAAGGAAACAAGACCATTCCTTAGAAGCCGTGAGTTCTTATGGCAGGAAGGTCATACAGCACATGCTACAG
>JAZUKG010000031.1:0-8637 GCA_045643145.1 Lachnospiraceae bacterium
CTGAAAAATAACAGACTGCTCCATGAAGTGATCTGGGAATTTGAATATGTACTGGTTATGTCCAGAAATCATCCCCTGGCAGATGCCGAGGAGATTGAAATGGATGACTTAAAGGATTATATTCAGCTATCTCACGGAGACAAATCGTTCCATCAGGAAAAGGGAAAACAGGAAAAAGATGACAAAGACAAAATCATATATGTATATGAAAGAGGAAGTCAGTTTGACCTGTTAACCAATGTGCCGACTACGTATATGTGGGTATCACCGATTCCAAAACATATATTGGAAAAGAATAATCTCGTACAAAAGACAGTAAAGATTCCAAACAATGTCTACAAGGATGTTTTAATCTTTAGAAAAGACTATCAGATGCAGGATGTTGATCGCCTGTTCCAAAAGAAAATATACGAATCCAAGGTGGATGTATCGGCCTAGATTCAAACAGAAAAATGAGGCTTGCCATATGTTTTTTTATATATGGCAGGCTTTTTTTTATATTTTCCTTACTACTTAAAAAAGAATAGGATATGGACAGAATTGCAGAAAGGAATAGGACTGATATGTCATTTAATATCAAAGAAGCCGTTGCGAATTATATAAACGGCTGTGAAAAGAAGGTTAACAGCCCATTTCTTCAGACTTTTGTAAAAGCGATGTTTGCCGGAGCATTTATCGGCTTTGGAGCATCAGGTAGCAGCGTGGCAATGCATTCTATCGATAACGTAGGGCTGGGCAGACTCGTTGCCGGAGTCGTCTTTTCCGTAGGACTGATGATGGTAATTCTGCTTGGTGCGGAGCTTTTTACAGGTGACTGTCTGGTAGTAATGGCAAAAAGTGAAAAGAAAATCACCCTCGGAGGACTGATCAAGCTTTTGACTTATGTATATTTAGGAAACTTTGTCGGAGGATTGTTACTGGCAGCGACGATTTATCTGAGTGGTCAGCTGAACTATTCGGCAGGTCTTTTAGGAGCATTTACCATCAAGCTCGCAGTCGGCAAGGTTAACTTATCCGTAGCGACAGCAATCGCTTCCGGCATTTTGTGTAACATGCTGGTCAGTATCGCAGTACTGATGGCAGGCTGTTCAAAAGACATCGCAGGAAAGCTTCTCGTTTGCTTTTTTGTCATCATGCTTTTCGTTGTATCCGGTTATGAGCACTGCGTAGCAAATATGTACTATATTTCAGCCGGTATTATCGCAAAGCTCAATCCGAATTATGTACAGCTGGCAATGGACACATATGGGCTTTCCCAGGCGCAGATTGATTCGCTGAATATTTTTGGATTTGTAGTAAAGAATCTGATTCCGGTTACAATCGGAAACATCATTGGAGGTTCCTTTATCGTAGGACTTCCGGTGAACTGGATGCACAAGGATAAATAAGGTTTTTGCGGGATTCAATCGACGTGGTAGTGTCAAGTAGTATATGAAAACAGTGAATGGCCTCGATTGTAAAACAATCGACGCAAAAAAGGAGGTATGCAAAATGAATTATTTCTGGATTATGATTCAGACTCTGTTGGCAGAACTGGCCGGAGTAGCAGTATGTTTTGGTGTGCTTTATGCTTACTGGAATATTTTAACTCGAAATAAATAAAGTGCACCTTAATATAGGTTGAAAGGAAAGTTGATAAAATACCAATTACTTAACTTCCTTTTCTCAGGACATATCACGAATGTGATATGTCCTTTTATTATTTGTCTCGATTTTATCGAGACAGCCCGTCGGCTTTGAGACATCAAAAGAATTGCGTAGCAATTCTTGCATCTTTTAGCGAGGAAGGAAATCATGCGGCTGCAAAGCAGACATATGATTTCACCCGAGCGTACATCGAATAAATGATGAGCTGCGTAGCAGCGGCACTGCGAAGCAGTGGATTTATGAGATGCGGGGATGACAAACATTGACAATACGTTGAGCCTTTTCTATCATGAATTAAGAAACAATTACGCAAAATATCAAGATACTCGTTAGCCGCTGCATTACAATAATCTCATGATACCGGTGGATAGGTTCCGAATGCGCAAACGGGACAGACCAGCGAAAGGCTGAAAAAACTAGGGAGAGAGTCAATGGACAATCTGGATCTTTTAACAAATGCAATTTCATATATAGAAATGCATATTCAGGATGATTTAAAAACAGAAGACATCGCCAAGGCATGCTACTGTTCAAAGTCTACCCTGGATAAGCTGTTTCGAAATGTGAACCGCATTTCGGTCAGAGACTACCTGATTCGCAGGAGAATGACACTGGCTGCCAGATTGCTGGTGGAAAATCAGGAAATCAGTATCATCGATACTGCACTGGCCTATGGCTACGGTTCTCCGGAGGCTTTTACCAGAGCCTTTCAGCAGGTTTTTTGCTGTAAACCGTCTGAATATCGAAAAGAAAAAAAGATAACAGACTTGTTTCCGAGGATGGATGGACCCTTGGAGAATGGAGATGAGTATTTGAACGATCGAAGACATTTTGAAATCAGTCAGCTATATGACCTGTTTTGCGAGAGAAGAAATTGCTATTTTATCGTATGTGATGTAAAGAGCCTGGGACCGATCAACGAAATATCCAGAAAGGCCGGAGATCTGGCTATTTTAGAGTCACTAAGCAGACTGAATCAGGCAGCAGGGCCTGAAGATATCGTATTTCGTATTGGCGGAGATGAATTTGCCATGCTGACCTGCAGTGAGAATATCAGCTATGCCCAGGGCATTGCAGAAAAAATCAGACAAAAGAACGGACAGACTTTTGACTATGAGGACAAAAAGCTACCTCTCAGCCTCTATGCAGGGGTAACCAAACCGGAACTCCATCATATGAAGTATGATGAACTGTTCTGCAAACTGCATAAAGCATTGTATGATGTGAAATTATAGTGTAAAATAGGTATGCAACAAAAGTGAAAGAAAGAGAGAGGGGAATATTATGTATGGGATTGTGATATCGAATGTTGTATTTGCCATGATTTTACTGACATTGACAGCTTTGATTCGGTGGATTGGAACGCTGGTCAAAAAAGAGTGGTCGCCGTATAAAGTGTTTGGCGTATTGGATGTGCTGGTCGGTATCGCGGCAGCGATTGTAGCGATTGTGGAATTTGTAACACCGGGAGGAGATTTACACGGCCTGTTCGGAATGGTCGTTTTACTGATGTTTGAACCGGGTGTGATCCTCTTTTTGATCGCAGATATCTTTCTATATAAAAAGATAGGAAAGAAAAACGAATAGAAACAAATACAAATAAAAAACAAAATAACAAAAAACAAAAAGGCTTTGTGCTGTGGAATCATCTGCAGCACGAGGCCTTTTTTATGTACTTATGGATAATTATAGGTGATTATAGGTAATTATATGCTCGACATGTCACTCTGCTATATGAAAATATTTATCACTCATAAACATAAAGTTATGTCAATCTGCAAATGATATAGAAAAAAACTATAATGGTTGCAAGGCCTATAAGTCTATAGTATAAAGAATATAACAATATTGTTATGTATCATAAGAGGAAAGTTATATGAAAGGCAACGAAACCTATTTTTTGGTTATAGTCAAGGAAGGCAGTATTTCTAGAGCTGCCAAGGAACTGGGAATCTCGCAGCCGGCGCTCTCGAGCTATGTATCCAATCTGGAAAAAAAGCTGGGAGTTACGCTTTTAGACAGAAGCAGCAGTCCGCTCAGACTGACAGAAGCCGGAAAACTGTACCATGAGCATCTCAAAAGGATGATTTCCATGGAGGATGATTTTTTGCGTACGCTCCGGGATATGGAGATTGCAGAAGCCGGTACCATCGTAATCGGCGGAGCTTCTTCATCCAATTCGTGTTTTTTAGCAGGTGTGACCGCACAGTTTCTGAATGAACATCCGGGCATTAAAATCAAGATCGTGGACGGCCTGGTTTCAGACATAGCCGAAAAAGTATTGAGCAATGAGATCGATTTCTTTATCACACCAAACAAAGTGATGGAGGATCAGTTTGCCTACCTTCCCCTGACCGAAGAGCAAATCTTTTTATGTATTCCGGAAAGCTTTGCCATCAATTCAAAGCTCGTGAAAAACAGAGTCAGCAAAAAGGATCTGATGAGCGGAAATTTCAAAAACGGACAGACAGAGCCTGTAAATGGGGAACTTTTAAAGGAACTCAGGTTTATTCTTTTAAATGCAAATACACAGGTCAGAGAAGTAAGCAACCGTCTGTTTCGTAAATGGAAATTTAAGCCCGAAAACCCGATTGAAATCAGCCAGATGATGTCAGGACTCGAAATGGCTGCCAAGGGAGCGGGTGCCTGCTTTGCGACAGAAAATGTTTTGAAGTTTGGAAACTTTGAAAAACTGCCGGCCATTTATTTACTGGATGAAAAGATTGCCTCGAGAAAGCTGTACATCAGCTATAAAAAGGACAGATACATGTCCAAGGCATGCGAGGAATATATCAGCATGCTGATTGAAAATTTGAAGTAATAATAAATTAAAGTAATTGTGTGAAAGTAGAATTTGGGAACGGAACATTAAAAAAGGAGAATAAAAATGAAAAAAGCTATCATTTCAGCACTTCTCGTAGTATCTATGGGTCTGATGCTCGTAGGCTGCGGAGCTAAAAAAGAAGAAACAAAAACTATCAATATCGCATATCAGTACGGTTTGGCTTATGCACCGTTAACAATTGCCAAGGATCAGGGACTCATCGAATCAGAATATGAAAAACTGACCGGAAACAAAGTGACTGTAGAATGGACACAGATGAACTCAGGTGCAGATATCAATACAGGTATCGCCAGCAAGAGCATCAGCGTAGGTTTCATGGGAGTAGGTCCTGCAGTTACCGGCGTTATGAACAACGTAGGTTATAAAGTATTTACCAACCTTTCAGGTGCAGAACACGGACTGATGACCAACAATGCAGACATCAAGTCGCTGTCTGATTTAATCGGTTCAGAACATCAGATCGCGCTCGTAAATATCGGTTCTATCCAGCATGTTATTTTAGCCAAGGCACTGGCAAATCAGGGACTCGATCCACATGCCCTTGATTCCAATATCGTAGCTATGAAACATCCGGACGGAATGGCATCTC
This sequence comes from Lachnospiraceae bacterium, assembly GCA_045643145.1. GTDB lineage: Bacteria > Bacillota > Clostridia > Lachnospirales > Lachnospiraceae > SVFI01. Next base: position 5,082 of record JAZUKG010000031.1, read on the forward strand.
TTCAGTCAAACAGCATCGCTTGTCACTTAACATCCAATCCATATATTTATCAGGAAAGAGATGACAGCGCTTTAACAGAAATCCCGGGTATCAGCGAAGCATGGCCGGTTGAAAACTCATTCATCGTAGGTGTAGCAGCGACTGATTTATATGATTCAGACAAACAGCTCTATGAAGCAATCTGCAACGCATTCAAGACTTCTGTAGATTATATCAATGCAAACCTCGAAGAAGCAGCAAAGGTAACCAGCGAAGTAGACGGAAATACATTAGAAGACGAAATCAGATTTATGAAGGAAAGTAACTATCAGACAGAAACCAAGGGACTTTTTGAACTCGCTACCTTCATGGCTGAAAACGGATTTATCGATGCAGCACCAAACTCATATAGCGACCTCGTATATGACAACGTAGTAGGAGATTAAGATGACCAGGGATAGAGATAAAATATATGGACTTACAGCACAAATCATATTTATCATTCTGTTTGCAATCGGCTGGGAAGTCGTAGCCAGAAACCATTTATTTGGCAGCAATTCAGAACTGATTTTTCCGCCGCTAAGAGCCATCGGAGAGGCATTTATCACCAACTTTCAGTCAGGATATGCAGGAACACCGTTTAGCATTTATATCCTAAATTCCATGAGACTATTACTCGTGGGACTTTTAATTGGTATTGCGTTATCCTTTGTGTTTACCGGCCTATGTATGGTGAGTAAAACCATGTACCATATATACAATCTCATTGTATCCATCTTTGACCTGCTTCCGGGTGTAGCACTGCTTCCGGTCGTAATCATCATGTTTGGTATCAGCGAAAATGTCATCATTTTCCTCGTCATTCATGCGGTAATCTGGCCAATGTCTCGAAACATGCTAGACGGCTTTATGGCAGTACCAAAGATTTATATCGAAGCCGGCAGAAACATCGGCCTCAAGGGAATGAAAATGCTCCTGGGCGTATATATTCCTGCCACTACCACTTATATCGTATCCGGTATCAAGGGCGGCTGGGCGAGAGCCTGGAGAGGTCTCATCAGTGCCGAAATGATTTTTGGTATCGCATCAAGTCCCGGAATCGGACTGTATATCAACCAGATGCGTACCAATATGAAAAATGCAGAAATGTATGCAACCCTTATCGTGATCATCATCATCGGAGTCATCGTACAGTACGGTATTCTGACACCAATTGAAAACAACACGGTAAAGAAATGGGGTATGTCGAGATGAGTGAAGTAATCCTGGAAGTAAAAAAACTAAAAAAGGCATTTGCTGATCAAAAGTCCGAAGAAGTTATCATTGAAGACTTAAATTTAAATGTAGAGAAAAAAGAATTCCTCTGTATTCTCGGAGCCAGCGGCTGCGGAAAGACAACCTTTCTCAGATGTATCGCAGGCTTTGAAAGCTACGAGGGAGAAATCAAAGTAAACGGAGAAGAAAAGAGAGAAGCCGGAACAGACCGTATCATGGTGTTCCAGGATTTTAATCAGCTCTTTCCGTGGAAAACGGTAGAAAAGAATATCCAGTATCCATTGAAATTAAAAGGAATCAAGGATAAAAAGACACTGGACGAAATCACCGAGAAATACCTAAACATGGTAAATCTGCCGGGTATTCAGAAAAAGTATCCGCACCAGCTTTCCGGTGGTATGAAGCAAAGAGTAGCCATTGCCAAGGCACTGGCCCTAAAGCCTGAAATCATCCTCATGGATGAGCCGTTTGCAGCGCTCGATGCGATGACCAGAAACAAGCTTCAGGCAGAGCTCGGACTCATTTCTCAAAAGGAAGACTGTACCTTTATCTTTGTCACTCACAATATCCAGGAGGCAATCGTACTCGGAACCAGAGTCCTCATCATGGATAAGGGAGGAAAGATCAAGGTAGACCTCAAAAATCCACTGACCAAGCCTGTCACACCGGCTCAGGAAGGATACGGAAAGATTTGGGAAATGCTTCATAAAGAATTGGCAGATTAATGTAAACATAAAGTGTGAGATAAGGACCTTCGGACTGAGTCATCAGTTCGGAGGTTTTTGTGTTTTACTGCGGCCTGAATAAGTTATGAATTATTTTAGATTTGTTTAGAATAATTTTTTTGATATTCGTTTGTAAATAAGGTATAACTAATATGTATTCGTCTGTAAAATTACATTGGATGGATATCAGAAATTAACATATATCAGATCGTTACATAAATCAAAATATACGGAGGAGATTATGAAAGTACTCAAGTGGCTTTTAAGAATCATAAATGTCATCATTATCGTATTGCTGGCAAACAGCTTTGGCCTCTATCATGTGGGCCTGACAAAGCCTATGATCATCGGCTTATCCGTTTTGTTTGCAGGAATCAATATCGTACCGAGCCTCATAAATATGAGTATCAAAAAAGGAAAACTCAGGATATGTGCCAACGGCTGTGAGCTGCTCATACTGTTTGTGATTAGTACCGGTATTACACTCATAGTCGGCGTAGCAGGGCTTCTCGGCTTTTGGGGAATTCCAAATGCGTTTGATAATACCAAACTTTGGCTCATCCACAGCGGGATAGCGATCCTCGCAGAAGCCGCTATTTTCTGGAATGGTATCATCAGAGTCTATACGACCTCGGATCAGCTCGGTATCCGCTACCGCGTGCTGGGTATCGTATGCGGTATGATTCCGTTTGTAAACCTCGTGGTACTGGGTATCATCATTTACATCGTAGCTCGTGAAGTAAAAGTAGAAAATGAACTCTTGATTCGTGATGAAAAAAGAGCGGGCGAGCAGATCTGTGCGACCAAATATCCGATTCTCATGGTACACGGCGTGTTCTTTCGAGACTTTAAATACTTAAATTACTGGGGACGTATCCCGGAGGTACTGACCAGGAACGGAGCCAAGATTTACTACGGTAATCAGCAGTCAGCGGCCTCTGTCGAAATCTGTGCAGGAGAGCTAAAGGAGCGTATCGAACAGGTGCTAAAGGAAACGGGAGCCGAGAAGGTAAATATCATCGCTCACTCCAAGGGGGGACTCGATAGTCGCTATGCGATTTCCATGCTGGGAGTAGCTCCAATGGTAGCGTCACTGACCACCATCAATACGCCTCACAGAGGATGCGAGTTTGCCGACTATTTGCTGGATAAAATCGGAGAGGATCAAAAAAATCTGATGGCCTCAGCCTACAATATTGCCCTGAAAAAACTGGGCGATCCGGAGCCTGACTTTATCTCTGCCGTGACTGATCTGACAGCTACGAGCTGCAAAGAGAGAAATGAAAAGGTAAAGGACGCAGAAGGCGTTTATTATCAGAGCGTGGGAACGAAGCTAAACAGAGCATCGGGCGGAAGATTCCCTCTGAACTTTTCTTATCATCTCGTAAACCTGTTTGACGGACAAAATGACGGCCTGGTAGGAGAGGCATCCTTCCCATGGGGCGAGAACTTTGAATTTATTACCGACAAGGGAAAGAGAGGTATCTCTCACGGAGATATGATTGATTTGAACCGAGAAAACTTCAACGGCTTTGATGTCAGAGAGTTTTATGTACAGCTGGTTGCTAAATTAAAAG
>JAZUKG010000032.1:0-2177 GCA_045643145.1 Lachnospiraceae bacterium
TTCTCGCTTCGGATGAAATATCATCCCATAAAATAGTTCCGGTCAGTTTTACTCTGATGGTATGCTCTCCCGGTGATACCGGCTCTGAAGTATATCCCAGATAAAAATACTCTTCTTTTTTTTCTAAAACAGGATACTCTAAGAACTCTCCCTCATCAATAGAAACCAGCGCTGTCTCATTCAGCTGAATGGCGAGTGGTGAAGCAGGCGCTATAAAGCTAAAAGCAAGCGGATAACCGGCTTCCTTTTCATAATAAACCGGCTCTGTAATTAAATCTTTTACCGCATTTGTTTCATACCAGCCTGCATAATATGTCACTTCTTTATAATATGCACCATCCCCATCATCTTCTAAATCCTCTAATGGATACTGCTTCGGTGCTTTTTGAGTGCAGTCCTCAATCTCGGGACTTTCATACCAGCCTGCAAAGGTATGTCCCTCCCAGGTAGGGATTGGATGCGTCATCTTAATCGCATTCCCGCTGGCAATTCTTCTATCAAAAATATATTCCTTTTCCAAAAGATTTCCATCTTCCGGAGCTCCCTGAAGGTCATAGGTTACCTTAACTGCCTTTGGCGGCTGAAAACGACAATAAGTACAAGCTAGCATAACCTCATGATTGATATTCGTAAATTCATACTCAAACAAATCGTCCGGATGACTAGCCAAGCTCTTTAGCTGCGAATAACTAAGCTGAAAAGGCTGTGGCTGCTGTGAAAGCAGAATCATATTTGCGATATTTCTCGATCCGGCATAACGAATCGTCAGCATACTATACTCACTTTGGTTGCAATAAATATTATTCATTACAGATAAATAATTGCTAGTTAAATATATCGTTCTATTCCCATACACCAGATTCTCTTCCTCTTCTGTATTTCCGAGATAAATCATTACTTCAAAATCCTCTCGCTCCTTTATTTTTTGGTAGAGTACGGAAGATTCACCAAATTCCGCATAGGAGATACTGGCTACATTTGCATATTTTGTGATGGTACGATACACATACTTTTCCGGTACATACTCGGATGTGATTTCATCGTAGACAATACGATATAATACAGCAGTCACTGTGTTGGAACTGGCAATGCCTCGAAAATAAATACGAAAACAGCCTTCCTGTCCCGGCTGCGTTTCCGAATCAATGAATTCGGTAAATATTATGTCGTTTGGAGATTCCTGCAATTCTTCTGCCTTTGACGGAATGGCCAAACACATACACAGACTTAATATCCCCAGAATAAGTCCCACTTTTTTTCTGAATCCTAATTTCATCTTTACACTTCCTTTCGAACCCTCGCCTTGCAAAAATCAGCTGGTCAATCTAACATTTAGTGTATCATCATTTATATACAATTAAAATGTGTTTTTTGTTTTTGAGAATATAAATATGCCATGGTATATAGCCAAACGAGGTATCGCTTGATGCAATACCTCGTTGATTCATACATACAGTATTTTATTTTTTGACTTTTACTTTAGACCCCTGTCCTTTTTTCTTGAGAAGTTTCTGGTACTCTTTTAATTTTGCTTTTGGAACCTTGATTACCGCATTTGCTGCGATTCCCTTGAAAGCTCCGGATTTTACGCTCTTGAGTGCTGTTGACTTAATTACGATACTCTTCAGCTTTTTGTCACCCTTAAAGGCGTTCTTTCCGATGGTGGTTACTTTCTTGCTGATTGTTACCTTGGTAAGCTTGGTACATCCTGCAAATGCATTGTCCTTGATTTCTGTTACATCACTTCCCATGGTTACGGAGGTTAAATTGGTACATTTGTTGAATGCATTCTTTCCGATTGTCTTGATTCCTGCAGGAATCTTTACCTTTTTCAGCTTGGTATTCTTTTCAAAGGCTTTGTCTGCAATCTCTGTTACCTGGTATTCTTTATTTCCGATAACAAGCTTGTTTGGTACGGTTACATTTGTTGCATTTGCATCAGCAGGTCCCTGATATACGACATTTCCGTCTTCACCCCTAGTTACCTTTGCACCCTGTGCTTCGTAACTCTTGCCTGCTTCGAGTTCTGCAGGTGCCTGACTTGGCTGAGTACTTGGTTTTACACTAGGTGAAACACTTGGCTTTGCACTAGGTGAAATACTTGGTTTTACACTAGGAGTAACATCTGCACTTGGTGATACACTCGCACTTGGCGAAGTACTTTCACTTGGACCGGC
>JAZUKG010000033.1:0-5720 GCA_045643145.1 Lachnospiraceae bacterium
AATTGTGGTACGGACGGAAATGAATCTATCAAAAAAGCCCTATTTTAGGCACTTTTAGAGTTTACAACAAATTTACAACAAATGGGTTGTTTCGTTGCCAAGCACCGCGAACGCACATCTACGTTTCTAAAAACGTTGTCAAATTGTGGTCAAATTTGGTCAAAAAAGGGCCTCCGAAAGTCTCGGAAGCCCCGTAAATACTGGGTTTTTACTTATCTAACGACTTCATAGTTGGGATAACTCGTCAATCCGATTTATTAATCCCTGAAAGTCCCTGAAGCCTACTGATTCCTAGGTTTCTTCACTTCTTTCTTTACGGAAAATCACGGAAGAAAACCTAAAAATCGTCGTACCTATGTCGTAAAGCACGTCATTTTGTCGTACCTTGTATCAGTCCAACGGACCTTTCCTAAAATACATCAAAATTGTGTGCTAATTTTTGTATTGCTTCATTCTTTACGCTGTCATTCACTTCGGCATAAACATCCATAGTTGTTTCGATGTTTGCATGCCCCATGATTGACTGAATTACTTTTACATTGGGTTCTTTTTCGCAAAACCGCGAACAAAAAGTATGTCTCAAATGATGACATGAAAAATGAGGAAGTATTACAGGGGTTCTATGATCTCTTGCCGCATTTACAATCTCATCGGCATTATATGACTCATATATACGTTTGATAGCTCTATTGATAGCCTGAGGATTACATACATGACCAAACCTGTTCATGAAAACAAATCCTGATACTCCATCTATTTCATCTTCACAGAATCCGTTTTCCTTCTGGTCTTCGTACTCTTCCTTGAGAATATCATATACAGTATCCATCATAGGAATAAGCCTTTTTCCGGCTTCAGTTTTCGGGGACGAAATAATATATGTTCCTGCCCTGTGCTCCTTATAATCTCCAGAAAAATATATAAGGGCATGATTAATTGAAATCGTTCTGTTTTCAAAGTCAATGTCTTTCCATGTAATACCGATAGCCTCACCAACACGGCATCCGGTTCCGAGCAAAAACCTTATGATCGGACGCCAGTTGCAATAAACAGTCGAATTATCAATATAATCAACAAAAGCCTTATGCTGTACGGGTGTGAGTGCATGCCTTACACCGTGATTTTTACCCGGTATCTTTTTAATTAACGCCATCACACCTTTACAGGGATTAGTCCTTATGACCGCATCACGCACTGCAAGTTCAAAAGTCGGATGCAGCACCGTATGGATTGTATCAAGGGTATTAACCTGCAGCCCTTTCTTGTCCAAAAGAAACTGATAAAATATCAGTACATCCGAATATTTAATGGATGAAATTTTCTTTTTTCCAAAACCATCCCGAACGTAACGGTCATACATATATACGTAGTTTTTTTTGGTAGTTAAACGCAACTCCGACTTTGTTGAAATATATCTGTCAAAAACAAAATTCAATGTTGCGTTAGCCGCAACGTATGCATCAATTCCATCCAGCTTGTCCTTTGTATAATTTTCTTCTTTTTTACGAAGCGCCATAATGTCTTTTGAATACACGCTGTGTCTTTTTCCTTCAGGATCAGTGTATGTAAACACATACATTCCGTCCCTGCTCCTCTGGGTCTCTCCTACCCGTAATACCCTTCCTTTATTGTCCTTTCTTGACCGTGCCAAATTTACTCCTTTCTTTGCTGTAAGAAAGGGATCCTGTACCAACTGCTTCTTCCATTGCGTATTGCATTTCAATACCTGTTAATAGCACCTGTGTTATGGTCATGTCATGTTTGGATGCATATTCTCTCAGTCTCGCAGTTTCATCTTCCGTCAGTTTCAATCCTATCACTTTTGTCTTAGGATTATCCGACTTCGGGCGTCCTGTTTTCGCCATAATACACCTCCAATCACTACATAACCATTATAGTTTTAGTATAACCAAAAGTCAACCGATATTTGTATTACAAAATGATCCCTTTCAGCCATACCATGTTACCTGACTCTGAATGAGTCCAGATATTCATCCAATATATCAAGATCAACGAGAACAATCCTGTCAATCTTGATAACAGCTCCTGCATCATGGGCAACCTGCTGAAACTTATTTCTGCCCATGCTGTACATCTCAGCGCCTTCTTTATAACGTACCAGACGCTTCTTATTGATTGCCTTTGAAATTCTCTGCACTGGCTTTTCCTCCTTCGCTTCCGGAAAGAGATTCTGTACTGGATGCATTTGCGTATTGTGTCACATTACCTGTGATCTGTTATGGTCATATAAAGCATAAGAGTGCATATAAAATATACATACACCACTCATCTTCATTATACCTTATCAGTGTCCCAGGTCAACTGTATTTCTGCAGTCATCCAGATTTCAGAATTGCTCCTACCGGTGGCTCTATTTTGTCATTTTACCCTGAACGATTCCAGATATTCATCCAGCACATCAAGGTCAACCAGTACCAGTCTGTCAAGCTTGATAATCGCACCAGCTTCACGTGCAACGATCTGAAATTTATCCCTGCCCATACTGTACATTTCCGCGCCTTCTTTGTAACGTACCAGACGCTTTTTGTTTACGACAGCCTTCGGTATTCTCTGCATAACTGCTCCTCCTTCAATTTTTATTACAGACTTCGTCTGCACATGACAAACAGGCTGCAGCATTAAGTCCGTGTATAAACCACACAAACATATTTCAGCCGTCTCTCATCTGCAGACAAAAAACAAAATAGATCCGTGGTCAGCTGTGGGTACAGCTCTCATTGGCATTTCACCAGCTTCATATATAGCCCTTTCGGAAGTATCATTATCAAAGATCAGTGTCATCGGCGCAGGTTCCCACACCTGTTTCCTGCCATGTTTTCCGCTCGTAATATGATTAGTCATCGCGCATGACAGCATAACCTCTCCTGATCCCGCACGTTCCATCGGATCATGATATTCAGTTGTCAAGGTTCAGTCGCCGGTACACCGGCAGTTTTGGATAAACAAACAGCCTCATAGGCCATAAAAACACACAAGGAACTGTTGCATGCCCCTTGTGTGCTTTTATTGAACTACGAGGGCAGCTTATCTGTTTCTTAAAAGTTCAGTACATGCTTCCAGCATTCTTGCAAGCCGTTCATTCCGGATGTCAGTATCCTCATTTTCTATGCATATCTTCATCTGACGGAGATGATAATCATAATCTCCCCGCATTACATCCTGATATATTTCATCGCCAAACATAAAATAAACCGGATGGACATCAAACAGATTTCCAAGCTTCTTAAAGGTATCATTTGTAATGCCTCTTTCGTGCCTGAGTATTTTATGTACCTGGCTCACACTAAAAGACAGATATTCTGCTATCTCTTTTTCAGTTTTTTTATTTGCCGCAATCATTTCTGCCACTCTGTCGATTGCAGCATCCATATCAAATAATTCGTCCACTGTTTTCTTTTCCTTCCAAGTTTTTCTAAAAATATTATAATACTGTTACTGTATAATACATTCCCCACGTTGTCCTGTGTCTTGCCCAATCTGTCCACATTGGCATGACATGACAACCCCGGCGCCTATGTTCCTTTCCATTTTCGCCAGAACACCACAGGTCACCCCCTCATCACGGGGCCATGCTTCAGATACATGTAAATAAATTTCCATATGGATGGAAAAGAAAAAAGGCATTCGTTTCTCTATACGAACACCTTTTAGAACATCCTGATTATGGAATACAGTCTTTGCATCATAACACGCCTCCATTGAAAACAAAGTTATCAGGTACCATCTTAATTGTACCTGTCAAGGTGTCCAATAAAAATGGCTTGCGTTCAAAAAGATCATTGTATCTGATTTATCTACGGAACTTTTCAGGCTTTCAAAAAAAAGCTTGTATTTCATATCATTTTCGTTTATATTTTTTCTGGATAAACAAACAATGACTGTTGCACGGGTGATTTATGCCCTCCTGCAACAGTTTTTTTCATTTTTTCCCAATGAATGTGTTCCTGCTTGCCGGCCTGAGCCGGCGGAACACGCGAATCTCCTTTCGGGAGATTTGCGGGAATAGCAAGCACTGCCTGTGGTCCCCCACAGACCATATTTTCTGCCATAACAGGTTCACAAAAAAATGAAAAATACATTTTTTCTGTTTTTCCGCCCCGGCATCAAATATGACATACGGGGATATCCCCGTGCCCCTTATAAATCAACAAAAAACGAGGAGATTTTTGAATGAAAACTACGACACCGAACCGTACAAGAAAGATAGAATTCAAGCTGCGTTTGTCTGAAGATGAAGCCCTTCTTCTCGATCAGAAATGGAAAGCCTCGAGGCTCAAAAGCCGTAATGCTTTTCTCCGGAATCTGATAATATACGGCTTCGTTTATGACATAGATTATGACGAACTCCGTGACTACAATGTGGCTCTCGCACGCATCGGAAACAACCTGAACCAGATTGCAAAACAGGCTAACACAAACGGGCTTGCAACAAATAAAGACCTGGCTGAAGCAAAGAAACTTATGGAGGGAATATGGCGATTACAAAAATCCATGCTATCAAAGCAACCGTTGGTAAGGCAGTAGAATATATCTGCAATCCTCACAAAACCGATGACAGGATTCTCATAGATTTTTTCGGTACCGGACCTGAAACTGCAGAATATGATTTTAAGATGGCTCTGTCAAAAACCGACTCTTCAGATCCCAGTATGGCCTTTCATCTGATACAGTCTTTTGCTCCCGGAGAAGTCAATCCTGAAGAAGCACATAAGATCGGAACCGAGCTCGCAGACAAGCTTCTTGAAGGCAGATATTCCTATGTCGTTACCACGCATATTGACCGTGGACACATTCATAACCACCTGATTTTCTGTGCCGCTGATAATATTGATTTCCACAAATATCACGACTGCAATGAAAGCTATCGGCGCATCAGGAAACTGTCTGATGAGATATGCCTTGACCATGATCTTTCAGTTATAAAACCCGGGCAAAAACGTGGAATGGATTACAAAGAGTGGTTTGAAATCGGCAACAAAAATTCGTGGAAAGACACACTAAAAAAAGACATAGACCAATGCATATGTGCAGCCAAAACTTATGATGAATTCTGCTCTGTTCTCAGGTCAAAAGGCTATGAGATCAAAGGTACCAAAGCAGACGGAAGTGAAGGAAAATACATTGCCTTTAAACCTGCCGGAAAGACACAGTTTATCAGAGGAAGTGAGCGTTCCTTAGGAAATAACTATACCAGAGAAAGAATACTGAAACGAATTGAAGAAGAATGGGAATTTGACAATAACACCACTAAATCAAGGCACTCAAAACATCCGGAAACAGAATCTCATAATGCACAAAATGACACCACTACTGTTCGTCCAGAAAACATAAAAAATGAAATTCCGAATACAAAAAATACAGATACTTCAAAATACACCCCGGGTGGACTTATCAATACCCAAAATCAGAAATACGTTGATTCGCCTACGTTAAAAAACTGGCCTGAACTTCATAACCTGCAGGATGTAGCCAATGCTTATGCCGAGGCCGGATCCCTGACGGAATTATCACAGAAAATAGAATCAAAAAAAGCCCTTGTAAAGAACACAAAGGCTTCTCTTATTGCGCTTGAAAAAAAGATGAAAACCGCTGGGGAAATACTCAAATACTCACAGCAATATAATGACTGCAAAAAATATGCTGACCGTCTCAAAACCTCAAAAGATCCTGACCGATATTTCCGTGAACACGATGCCCAG
>JAZUKG010000034.1:0-32680 GCA_045643145.1 Lachnospiraceae bacterium
AATACATTAATAAGCTGCGGAAGCTCGTCCATACTGGTCTTTCGAAGAACTCGTCCGATCTTTGTTACTCTCGGGTCATCTCTGGTAGTCCATTCCTTCTTTTCCTCATTTGGTTTTTGCATTTCCATCGTACGGAATTTATACATTTGGAAAGGCTTATTGTGAAGACCAACTCGCTCCTGCTTGAAAATAATCGGGCCCTTGCTCGTAGTTTTTACCAGGATTGCTGTCACAATGAGAATCGGTGAGAATATAATAATTGCCATCAAACCAAACACCAAATCAAACGCTCTTTTCATAATAGAATTCAGTGTATTGGTCAGCGGTACATGTCGAATATTAATAACCGGAAGTCCGTTTAAATCCTCAGTATACGGTTTACTCGGAATAACGCTGTTATAATCCGGGATAAACTTGGTATGAACACCGGATTTTTCGCAAAGACTTACGATTTCTTCCAGTCTGCCATAGTGTTCCAGCGCCAGTGTAACAGCGATTTCATCCAGTTTATTTTCAGGAAGAATATAAAACAGGTTATCAATCTGTCCTACTACCTTTACGCCTCTGTATTCAGTGCCTCGCGGAATGGAATCATCCAAAATACCACGAACCACATATCCCCATTGAGGGTTCTGTTTAATTCTGTCAATATAGAGCTCTGCTGCTCTTGAGTAACCGACCAAAAGAATGTATTTTACATTGTATCCGCTCTTTCGAAGAATACGAAGCCATTTATGGATAAATACTCTGAGTGCTGAATCCGCACCAATATTCAATATATAGAAGTAGAATAACATGGTACGCGAGAAGTTGTCCTGATGGACCATGAACAACGCACCGATAAAAAGTGCCACACCAATAGAGTTGGCCACTACGATATTATAAACTTCTCTTTTTACACTTCCCGAACGCTTTGCTTTATACATATTACACAGGTAATACAAAAGCAGGTACATAGGTACAATGATGAGCAGTGCACCAAAATATTTTTCCTTGCTGACTGAGTCAAGACCGGTATAAAACGGTCTGATTCCGCTTCTAAACTTTAAGAACCATGCAAAAACATAGGTTACAACAATCAGCAATGCGTCCAAGACAACGTGCAATCGGTTAAAATATTTCTGATTATCTTTAATCACGGCATTCACCTTTTGTAATCATTGCAAGTCAACTTAACAATTCATATTTCATCTATGTCGTTTCTTTGACATATTTTTTTACATCAAAATAAATACGGTCTCAAAACCATACGTAATCATTTTACTCTAAATTCACAAAAAGGGCAACCTTTCATCTGATCAGACCGAATATATTGCGTAAAAGCTCCCATTCTATTACAAAATAACGCCATATGTTGCGTGTGTAAAAGGGAACCTTTTGGGCTCGTCCTTCCGGTGAAAAGGACATCTTGAATCCTTCTGTCAGCCCCCTTACATACACCCCTGCATATTTTTTACGAACAAAAAACAGTGTTTTTATGGCAAATCCGCAAAATAATAGCGGAAAATTTATCAAAATTTGCAAAAAAGGCATATTCTTTGAAATTAAATATATGCTGTTCCTTGAGGACAGCTTGATTTTAAATTCGTTGTATCTGGATCCGGAGCTGCCGCTTCCGGCATGATATACAATTGCCTTTGGACAAAATCTGTTCTGATAACCGTATATTCTGCTGCGATACCCCACATCGATATCTTCCAAATAAGCAAAATGCGCTTCATCAAAAAGACCTATTTTATCAAATACCTCTCGTCTGTAAATCGCAGCTCCTGCGCAGGCAGAAAAGATATAATCCGGTTTGGTATATCTCTCGGCAGACTGTCCCTTTCCTCTGGCATATGCCCATCCCAAAGCAGTATAAAAATCGCCTGCATCATCAATCACCTGCGTATCTGACATAGACAGCATTTTCGCTCCGCAGCTAAACAGCTTTGAATTTTCTTCCATCATGCGTTCCAGTTCATATACGAAATGATAATCCACAATGGTATCATTGTTTAAAAGCAGCACATATTTTGTCTGACTGGCTTTGATTCCGGCATTTACTGCTTTACTAAAACCGGTGTTTTCACCCATTTGAATGATTTTAACCCACTCAAACTGTCTCTTTATATACCCAACACTGTCATCTTCTGAACCATTGTCCACGACAATCGTGTCAAACTGTGTGTCCTTGCTCCTGTGCAAAAAAGACAGACAATTTTCCAAATATTTCATTCCGTTATAATTCGGTATCACTACCGTAGTAAGTTTTTCCATGTTTTCATATCCCACATTACAATATATGAATCAGAGTCAATTACCTTTTTCTCTCAGTTTTTGATATTGTGAAACCGGAAGATATACGATGTTCCCTTCCCGGGTACTTCCGTCCTTTTCGAGCTTAATACCATCCCTGACCTTGTACTGCGACGTTGTCACCTTATCTATATCCATTGTCAGAGAAAAGCGATGCAAATAACCGCTATAACAGCTTCTCATATTTTCAAAACGAGTTTTGCCGTCCAGTTCAATTCCCTTTATCACTTTTCCGTTTCGAATATCTGCCGTACATACTGCTGCAATATCTTTTCTGACAGACCAGATACTCTGATTATACCCAATTTCATAAAATCCTAAATGTCTGCAGTCTGATACATTCGCATCCCAACCGGCATATTTTACAAAATCCGAAAGGGCACGTCTGCCGGCTTCATATGCATATCGTTTACTTTCCGGGTTATCAGCTGTAGAACCGGAATGTGCTCTCCAATGATATAATACCTTGTTTACATGACCGATTTTTTTCTGAAGGAGCTTTCGATTTTTAAAGATTGGATCGTGAGAATCCGAATATTCTCTGTCGATTTCAAAAGCAGCTCTTAAAAACAGATCATAATCCTGAGCTCCGTCATATGCTTCTCTAAACTTCAGCTTTTTCATGAGTGCTGACTTAAGTACCGTGAAATGACAAATATAATTATTGGTAAGTAAATAGTCCGGATTAAAGTCCGGTTTGAAATTCGGTTCAAAAAAAGTCAGATCATCAAAGGACATTTTATCCTCATCTGTATAGACCATATCACATTCATTTTCTGATATTTTTTGATAAATATGATAAAGCGCATCCTTTTCTAGAACATCATCATGATCGAGAAGCCCTATATAATCTCCGGTTGCCAGCTCGAGTGCCTGATTTGTGTTATAAGAAATACCTTTATTCTCAGTAAGCTTTTTATAGGTGATTCTCTCATCCTGATACTGCTCAATAACCTTCTGCACCTTATCGCTTTTGGATGCATCTGCAATAACCAGCTGGAGATTTTGATAGGTCTGTCCCAATACACTATCCATCAAAATTTTCAAAAATCCTTCATCCGTTTCATACGCCGGCACCAAAATACTAAAACAAATCCTGCCATCGGTCATCACATCCTCACAAACTGAGTCAGGACGCTTTCTATATTCATTTGCAATTTTTTGATCCAAATCCATACCTGTTTTATCGATTCGCTCCATCACCGCACTGACTGTCGGAGCAAAACCGTTTCTTTTCAAATAGGAAATGGTTTTTGCAACATAACCCATACGAGGTCTCCTTTAATGTCCCTTAATCACTTTTTACTTACTCTGATTATTTTCCTTTTTTAATAAAGAAATAATCAAAAGAGCAATTCCGATAAACAATACAATATATCCGGATAAATATACCGGATAATAATACATAAACAACTTGGACGGCGCAGTCAGAAAAACCAGACCAGCCTTTGCCAACATTGACAAAAGTAATACAAATAAAACATAACGCTTTTTGATCAAAAGCCAAATGCAGGACACTATCAGAACCAAAACCGAAATACAAGCACTATATACAAAATCCGTAAAAGGCTGTTTTGACATATAATCCTCAGATCTACGAAGTTCCAATATTTTAATAACAGATGTTCTTAAATTATCAGAAACCGGCTTTGACAATGGATAGGTTCTAAATGTCACAAAATTTGCAGTTTCATCATCCGTAAATAGCGCTGTGGTATTTTCCAGTAAATCATTAGATTCCAAAAAGGTCTGAAAACGTTCCCTGATGAAAACCATAGGATATTTCAAGACCAGTTTATAATATGCACTTTTGAAAGTTGCAAATTCTGTACTTCCATATTGTCTTTGGAAATTCGGTTCCGACCAAAACATGGAAATGCCATTCTTCCCTCTGCTCGCAGCATCTAATAAAACATCTGTATTAACTACCAGATTAATCTGAGACAAGAGCTCTTCATTTGCCGCACTGTCAGCATCAGCTTCTATTACCAAAGGAACAAGCGGAAGTACTATCGATGTCAGTTCATACTGGTCCTGACTGGTCATCTTTTCTCCGATTTTCTGCGGAACAAATAAAATAACAAGCATTATTATATACAATAATATCTGCTTACCGGCTTTCTTCTTTTGAAGAATCAGAAGAAGTATTATCGGATAAATCAAAATATAGTAAATCGATTCACTACGCCATACCGTAAGCACTGCAGCAAGAAGCGAAAGAAGAAACCAGCGTTTTGGCTCCTTTCGATTTTCACCGCCTAATTTCCATTCATGCTCAGAATGATTCAAAGCCAGATCTGTCAGCTCAGCAAAAAACAGAATCTCTAAAAAAGCATATTGACTCATTCTCATTGGATATAGGTTACTATCAAGTACCGGCAAAAAGAAAAACGGAATAGCCGGTATTATGATAAGATTCCTTTCAAATAACAAGTGTTTTTTAATGTTTGATTCAAAAATTGCAAGAACTCTTGCAAATACCAATGCATTTCCTGCATTCATGACAATAATAACTCCTGCCGGGAAAGGAAGAATCATAAGTGAAAGAATATACCATACACTGGTCAGATAATTCTGCCAAAAATGCGGATACAAAAAAGAAGAGCTTGATAATAATCCAAACTCATCCATTCTCCAAATTCCGGGCCAGGTTAACAGAAGTAACAAAAGCTGCACTACAAAATATAGCAGGGCTCGTCTTTTGAACTTCCCAGACGCCTTGATAAAGAAATAAAAGATTCCCTGCCAAAACATAATTAACACAATCCCAAATATGAACTTTACAAAAATAGCTTCTATTGATTTCGCACTCATTAACAGATCTGTAAAATCAAAGAAATGATACTGAAAGAAAAATCGGTCCGTAAATATACTCAGTACAAAATGGCACAGAGCCAGCACAAATGCAGCTTTATTTAGTTTATTAAATCCAGTTTTAATTTTATCAATCATGCTGTATCGCTTCTGTTTCCTTTACTATGTCTATACCAATTTCATCCGGCATTTTACGGCTGGTACTCTTCTAAAAATACATTGAGTTCCTCCGGAGTTCCGAGTACATGTACCTTATCAAAATCCACAATAGAGATTCTGACATCCATTCCCTTTGAAATCATATAGTTATATAAAGGAGCCACATACTTTTCTCCTTTTTCCAGTTTTTCTTCACTGGAATAATATTCCTGATACATCGTTTCATAAAGCTCACAGCTCTTGAAATAATATGCTCCCAAAGTACAGTTGTCAGAAATTCGTACTTTTTCTCGAACCTCAATAGCCTTCCCGCTTTCGTCTAAGCTGACAAAGCTCCAATGATCTCCCGGTGCATGAAAGCATGGAATAAATCCATCGCCCTGAATCTGATCTTCTTTCATCTCATAGGCTTCCACATAGGTATCGATATTATAAATCATAAGGGCACTCTCTTTGTCCCAATCCTTGGCAGCAAGCATTGCGGTAGTTGCCTGACCGTCTGTTAAATAATCGATTTCAATAATATGAACATTCAGTATACCCATTTTTTTGCAGGTTTCTTCAATAAAGCTTTTTGCCTCATCTTCCTTTCGAACCACAAAGAAATATTCATTTTCCGGATTTTCATATCCCTTCAGACTCTCCATCGACCACTCAAACAGAGTCTTATCATGTGCCATAATCTGATACTTTGGAACCTGATATCCTGCTTTTCTGAATCTTGATCCTAATCCTGCCATGGTAATCACAACTGTTAATTTCATACCTTTTTATCTCCTATTTTTTATAATTCGTATTGTTAAATCTTAATTTAATTTTTTCCGCAAATACCTGTATTTAGCTGTTTACAGCGTCACTTCTCCGTCATGTTGCATCAGAGTAGCACCTTCTACACCATTGATACCTGTAACTGCTTCTAACAGTTTGTCTTCTGTTTTTGTCTTGAGAGCAATAATCAAATCAACACCGTCACCGGTCACATTTCTGGACTGAATCTTATATGTCTTTGTATATTTTTTGAGTGGCTCTTTTAACTGACTCTGCTGTTCCAAATTTTTAAGATTAACAATCAGCAATACCTCAGCTGCTCCTACCGGTGTCAGTTCTAAAAGGAACAATCCAATCGTTACGATTAAGGATGTAATGATTGCAATCAGATACATTCCTGCTCCGCAAACAATCCCCACACTGATGGACCAAAACAAAAAGATCAAATCCATCGGATCCTTAATTGCAGTTCGGAATCTGACAATAGAAAGCGCACCCACCATACCGAGGGATACCACTAAATTCGACTGCATTGCCAAAATAATAGATGCGGTGATAACTGAAATAAGAGCTAAACTGATATTAAAGGTCTTTGAATAAAAGCTTCTCTTATTCGCTACATAATATACCACAAATATATAAGCTGCTATTATGGATGTCACCATTAATGTCGTGATGATTAGCGAGGTGGTAACATTACCATTCTGGAATCCCTCCAGGAAGGATTTTTTAAAGATATCTGAGAAAGTCTTCATGCTTGCTTTCCTTTCTTCTATATGATTTAATGACCATTCTGACTCATGGTTTGTTTTCTGCATAAATAATATTTAGAAAAAGTTTCCTGTCTTAAGGTACCCAAATCCAAATTTGTCTTGATTACTCTCGGAAGGAAACTGTCATATTTCACCTCCAACAGATGAACACCACTTGGCATAATTGGTGTCTTGCGAATGTCTGACTCAAAAAAATGTGCAAAGTCCAAAGAGGAACTGATATTTAAATCCAGTGTCACTCTGACATTTCCGTTTTTTTCAATATATGGAATTCTGTCATATATTACAATAACCGCAGGCATCATTCTTCTGGTTTGCATTAAAACCAGAAACTCTTTTAATAACGGTTGATATTTTTTCATTTCTTCTGCTTTTAAGCTAAGGCACTGTCCACTAATCAAACTCTCAGCCTGTTCCCGGCTAAGGTTTGCTGTATGCTTTCTGGTTTTTCCATTATCCTTGACCTTCTTTTCCAACTTGATTATCCGGTCAGAACCGTCATAAATACGGATGCGATATTTCGCTCTCGGATCCACGCCCTGTTCATTTTTGTAATAGCAGGTATTCTGATAATCATCAAAATATACGCTTCGAATCTGATATCCTTCATCTCTGACATGCGGATCCTTTTTCATGATCAAATCCATACGGCTTCTCAAAAGAAAGAGTGTCTGTTCGTTGCATATATATTTATATTCAAATCGTCCTTTTTTCTTTAACTTAAGTTCCATACTGTTATTGATTACCAAATTCCTCAGAAGAAATTAATCCGTCTACAAATTCTATTCTTTTTTTTGTAAATTCTTTCATATGCGAAAGGTCTGTATCTGCATTACCGTTTGGCCAGCGCTGCATTTCTCTTTGAAGGGCACCGCTCTCTCGTAAGTATCCGGACAAAGCATCCATTTTTTCAAGGAGCTGATCTGTATCAAATCCGGATTTTTTCCAGCTGTGCCAAGTCTTTATCAAATAATTTCTGCACTGATTTACATTGAGCTCAATTGCCCTTTGCGCAGGTTCAAAACAGATCACCTGATTGACACTGTCCATAGACTCCTCACAGTAATACGGATTATCTGCATATACTGCTCCAAAGGAAATATTTAAATCCCACGGAATAAAATATCCTTTGTACTGATTGCCTTCATTTTTTGCTATATAATATATATTTTTATTTTCATTATCAAAGCCGCCGATTGCCTGAAAGAAAAGCCAGTTGTCCATTAAATTGTTCAGATTTACTCTTTGCGCAATATTCTCGGCAAATTCCTCATCCTGCGCTTCATAGGTTTTTGACAGCTCATAAAGCGGCTTCCATTCTTCTTCATTTTGTAATACAGTATCACCCTTTAGGTAAAAACCGCCGCGAAAATTCGGCATCGCCGGATCCGGTAAATCTCCGATGAAATCGCCGGATGTGAGTTCATGCGTATACTTCTTTTTATAGATTCTCTCCGGATAATCCGCTCCTCTTTCGAGCTGATTTGATACACTGTCCATACCCAGCTGCTTTTTATCTATCGGATGTGTGAGTAAATAAATACCTGCATAACCATGGTTAATGACTACTTCTACATACTCACCCTTAATACCGTAGTTTTGATGAAATGGGTTGTTTTTTGCTCCCACTTCCTGCCATAAATCCATGGCCATTTTGTCTCGTATGCGAGTATTATCTGCATACAGGCTATTTAAAATCCAGTCATTATCCTTTCGGATTCCGAGCAGATTCTTATTCTCTTTTTTCCATTCTCCGTCTTTATTTTGTTTATAAAGTTTTAAACGGAGACTCTTTTTTTCATAACTTAAGCTGGTATTTCCTCTCAGGGCTGCTGTGGTGTAAAATTCTTTCACTCCACCCTTTTTGCCTATGTCTTCATATAATCTGGCCTCAAATAACGGGCTACCATCATTTGTCACAGACTCACAGGAATCAAAAGAAATCACGGGCATACCGGTAATAACAAGATTTGCAGTCTGATACTGCTTTTGATCCACCATTACAATCGGAATACTGACATTTCCTGCCATATATTCTTTTTTATCTTTCTTTCGAATATCCTCTAACAAGAATACACTCTGCTTTGAATCTGTCGCCAGCTCACCGTTTTCCCACTCATCATTTTCATAATCAAGCGGTAAATAAAATGTTTTCAAAGCTTCATCATAAGCCAAAACCTGTCCGTTAAAGCAGAGGTTAAAATCCAGTTCGTCATCATTACAACTCAGCTTTTTGGTAATCTTTTCATACTTTTTCTGATTCATAAAAAGATAGGACAGTCCGGCATTTTTTGCTTCCATGGCAGCATAAACAATGATCCCCATCAAAGCAAAAGCACTCAGTGCCATAATCCATTTCTTCTTTTTCATATTTTACTTTACACTACCATTTGTTTTTCTATTAAAAACGACTATCCTTGCAAAGCTGATCCAGTTCGTCCAGACTCATATTTAAAAATTCCTTTGGTCTGACAGTTCTGTCATCTACATAAAATCCTTTATGTCCCGGCCATGGTTTTCCGTAAATAATCTCATCATACGGAATGTCCCATTTATCCAGCCACTCTAATAAAACTTTTGCAGTATTGGCGTTGATTAATCCAATATTGCCTCCATAGCTATTCATGTTTCTGGAAGTAAATAAAACGATTTTAGCACCGCCTTCTTTATATTCACGAAGCTTATCTACCATTTCCTTAAAAGGAACCAAGTCGATATATTCTTCTTCTTTTTTCTTGATCGGGCACAGAGTACCGTCTATATCAAAACAAAAGGTTACATCTTTATACATGTCTCAACCTCCTCTAATATATTAATTGCATTCATCAAAAATCCAAACACCTTACCCGGCTGGTCCATATGATACGGAAGCATGGAAAGGAATAAACTGGCTTCATACAAGCGAACCTTTACATAAGAAAAGCCATTCTTTTCAAGGTACTCTTTAAAGATTTCTATATACGGTTTTGGCTCACTGTCTATCACAAGTGATAATGACATCTTGGCATCCATACTAACCTGGAATAATCCGCTGTTAAAGAAATCATAGCTTCCGCAAATAGAGTGAGAAAGCTTTGCCAAATCATAATATTTATCCATATATAAATCATCTTCTGTCAGCGCACCTTTCGGGTCAATCAGCTTTAGAAGACTGGCTTCTTTACTGTACAAAATATTTGAAAAACACAAATCACCATGACCAACAACCAATTCATGGTTTTTCTCTGCGAACTGTTTTTCAACCTTTTGATACAATCCAACATAATACTCAATGACTTCTCGAATTCCCGAAAAACGAGTTCCGATTTTCAGCATAGAATCAAACTGTTCGTATTCTTTGTATTTTTTTAATTCCTCCATACGCTGATAGAGCTTTTCCACATAAAGATTTTTGGAAACCTCTTTGCAAACCTCTTCACTGACCGTCTTGGTCTTTCGCGTATTGATAAAATAAAACAGCTTATCTAATATATCACTAAGTTCCTCCGGATCCACTGCTCCGTGTACAAAACGAATTGCAATGTCAGTCATATGAAAGCGTTCCATGGTATAGCTTGCTTTTTGATTATCTTCTTTATAATCAAACGGCATCACAAACCACATCTTCATATCATCCGGCAACAAATAATAAAAATTATATTCTGATTTAATTTTTTCTATCTTTGTAGAGCTCTTTGTTACTGTATGTTCGTCACCCGCCAGTGCATTAAAGAATCTGGCATCAAAGCCTCCTGTTATAAAGCTAAGGAAATTTGACAGTACCGAAAGATCAGTAAATGCATCCTGCATAATCTCCTCTGCACTAAGTTTTCTGGCCATCAATCTGTCGAGATTTTCCAATGTAATCTTTGCATCCGGCAGGAAAGCTGCAGCCAATTTCTGATTGGCCTGTGCAATAAATATGTCATTTATATAACAGGCTTTTGTGAGCAGGGTCTGGAATTCATCTCTGTCAGCAAGGCCAAAATTGGAATAAAGATATACAACAGATGTTGATTCTTCACTGGTTTTGCAATTTATTAATTCCTGTTTTAACTTTTCTTTATCTTCCTCATCCTGTACAAAGAGCACTGATTTCACGTTTTTGTTTTTGAGGATTTCTTCCTTCATGCGCATCTTCAGTGTCACTCTTTTAAAGATTGTATCTCCAAAGGATTTATGACCGGTAATTGCTTTTATTTCCTTTATCGGTTTTTGTAAATCATCATAGATTACAAGAATCTTTTTCATAGCTATTTCACTCTTTCCTTCAGCTTTCGATAACTGGTTATTGCATAAATAATATATCCGACAACAGTAAGCATTAACATGGCATAGGCGCCGCAGCAAACATAAGTACGTTCAAGCTGATTACCTCCGCCAAGAAATACCGACTGAATATATTTGCTAAAATCTACCACTCCAAATGGCAACGCCTGTCTGTATGCCAGACTCTTCAGGGTTAATATTTCAAATCCCCATCCAAACAAGGATGCAATAAATATCAGTAAAGCTCGTCCTCTGATTAACTGCGCCGTAAAATCATACCAGTTTTTCATAATATCGAGTCCCTTTAACAATGCCATCGATCTCGATGTTGCCTTCTTTACAATCATATATCGATTCAAATACCGATACGTACCCGGAATGGATAAATAGATTAAAAGGCAAATAATAATCACACCTAAAAAGATTAAGGTAAGTAATGACAAATGATGCAGATAACTAATTTCAATAATTCCCAAAAAGGCTAAAAGAGCAAGGGTATCAAAAAAGCGATCCACCAGCACACTTAACAGCCCCACCTGCCACACCTTTGTTTCTCTGGCAATTTCTTCCATTCGGACCAGTTCCCCTATTTTGTAGGGAATGATTAAGTTGATAAATGTAGTCCTTAGATATAAAAGTACAAATCGTCCAAACGGAAGCTTATGCTCCATAAGCACCAAATAAAGGCGAA
The DNA here is from genome assembly GCA_045643145.1 of Lachnospiraceae bacterium. GTDB lineage: Bacteria > Bacillota > Clostridia > Lachnospirales > Lachnospiraceae > SVFI01. Next base: position 11,752 of record JAZUKG010000034.1, read on the forward strand.
TCATTTTGAACAGATGTACCAAAATAAATAAGGCGACTATCGTACAAACAAGAAGCATTTTCGTCCTCTTTTCTTATTCCTCTATATCCTGATTTTCTTTTGTGATTTGTTTACAGGTATAACCCTCTCTCACATTTTCACGGTATTCTCCCAAAATTTCTTTTGGATTTACAAAATACTGAAAAGCCATCTTTAATACATTGATTGCCTGGTTCATCATCTTGACATTGGAAACCTGATCATCCTCTCTCCAGGAAACCGGATAAAAGATAATATCATGCTGATAATAATGAGAAGCCAGAATCATAACATAATTGAACATCAGATTATCCGGGAACTTTTCAAAAAAGCTGTCCTTCAACATCTGAGTACTATATAAATTAAGTCCGCTGCCAAGATCATAAATTCTTTGTCTGGTTACAAAAGCAAAAATAAAGTCATAAACAATATTTCCAAAGGTTCTGAAAGTAGAATATCCTTTCAGCTTTGAGCCTCTCATAAAACGAGCTCCGAGTACACAGTCATGTTTTAAATGGATGCCCTTTTTCAGCATTGGCAAAAAGTCATGGATATCTCCCTGATCATCACCATGAAGCATACACACATAATCATATCCGTGATCTACAGCATAATGAAATGCCATCTTCTGCGAACCACCCAACCCGTAATTATCGTCATTTCTCATCAGCTTAACGTTAAGCTTCGGATGTTCTTCTAAATAATCAAGCACGACCTGTTCTGTCTGATCTGTACTTCTGTTATTTACAACCAAGATTTCTTCAAAATATTCTGTAACCTTTTCATCCAACTGTTTCAGCACACGAATAATTTGTTTTTCGCAGTTGTATGCAGGAATAAAAAGCATCATTTTTTCCTTCATTTTTAGGACTCCTTCTTCTCTAAAAAGATTTTTCTGGTAACAAAATTATAAACCATTACTATAGCCGTAGCAACTATTTTGGCCCCTGCCGTAACCAGTCCCGGACCTACAAATCCCTTTAACCACAACCAGTTTTCATAAATCACGTCAATACTTACCTTGATGATAATTTCATTCAGTGCCAGACCAAAAAGCGATAAGATCGTAAAGATAACAAACTCTCTTTTTCGGCTCATATCTTCTTTTCGTTCAAAGACAAACTTCATGGAAAGGATATAGTTTACAATGACAGAAATTGTAAAGCCCCAAAAAGCACCAATCAATGCCGCTTTTCCGGTTCCCATTGCAAACTGATTTCTAAGTACGGCTGCTACAATTGTTGTAATGGCAAAATCAATCCCAAAGCATACAACTCCAACAACTCCAAATTTTAATATCTGTTCAATCAGCTTTTTCACAGCTTTCTCCTTTTGACGTTTTCTTGTTTTACCTTTTCTCTAAATTTGATCAGGAATCAGGCTAAGCAAACCGTCTGTTAATTCTTTTAATTGTGTTTCGGCCGTCTCCAAAGAAGTTCCCTTTACACCCATATAGAATTTAATTTTCGGTTCGGTTCCGGAAGGACGCGCGCAGCACCATCCGTCATTGTCCAGATCAAAATATAATACATTGGATTTTGGAAGTCCGGTCGGAGTCTTTTCCATAGTTTCCATATCGAGAATTTCGTCCTTTTGATAATCTCGAAGTCTGAGTACTTTGGCAGCTCCGATTTCTTTTACCGGATTTTCACGCAGTGAAGTCATGATTTCTTCAATTGCCTTCGCACCCTTTGCCCCCTTCATGGTAACAGTGTGAAGCCCTTCTTTAAAGAATCCGTATTCCTCATACAGACATACCATCTGATCCCACAAGGTCTTACCCACCTTTTTGCAGTATGCTGCCACTTCACACAAACACATAACTGCAACAATGGCATCCTTGTCTCTGGCATGAGTACCAGCCAGACAGCCATAGCTTTCTTCTAATCCGAATACATAGTTGTAGCTGTTATTCTGTTCAAAGAATTTAATCTGTTCTCCGATATACTTAAATCCGGTTAACACTTCGATTAAGGTTACATCAAATGCCTTTGCCAAAAGATCCGCCATATTGGTGGTAACAATGGTTTTTACGAGTGCCGGATTTTGCGGCATCGTATCTGTCTCTCTCTTTTGCGATAACAAATAATGAGCAATCAGCATTCCTGACATATTTCCGGTAAACGGAACATATTCACCGCTCTTTGTATCAAGCGCATAAATACCCAGGCGATCTGCATCCGGATCTGTTGCCAGAACAATATCTGCATTTTCCTTTTTTGCAAGCTCTAAAGCAAGAGTAAATGCCTTTGGATCCTCCGGATTCGGGTATTCCAGGGTCGAAAAATCAGGGTCCGGATCACACTGAATCGGAACGATACTGACTTTCTTAAATCCCAGCTCAGCTAATACTCTCTTCACCGGCATCAGTCCGGTTCCGTGAAGCGGTGTATAAACAATTTTAATATCCTCTGCCATTTCCTCAATGACATCCGGATGAATAATCTGTTTTTTAAGTTCTGCAATATAGGCATCATCAATCTCCTGACCAATCATGGTAAGGAGTCCGTCTTTTACTGCCTGAGTCTCATCCATAGTAAGAACGGAATTATAATCTGTTACCAGATTTACCTGTTCAATAATCTCAACATCTTTCGGATAAGTAATCTGTGCGCCGTCTTCCCAATATACCTTGTAGCCATTATATTCCGGCGGATTATGGCTGGCAGTAATCACAATACCTGCAATACATCCCAGTTTTCTGACTGCAAAAGAAAGCTCAGGAGTCGGTCTTAACGCATCAAATAAATAGGCTTTGATGCCGTTTGCACATAGGCAAAGTGCTGCCTCTTTTGCAAATTCCGGTGAAAATCTACGCGAATCATAAGCAATTGCCACGCCCTTATTTTCACCCTTTTGCATACGCACATAGTTTGCCAGGCCCTGCGTTGCTTTTCTGACCGTATAAAAATTCATTCTATTGGTACCGGCACCGATAACTCCTCTGAGTCCACCTGTACCAAACGCTAAATCTCTATAAAAACGATCTTCCACTTCCTCCGGTTTGTTACGAATAGAAAGTAGTTCTTTTTTTGTTTCATCATCAAAATATGGATCGTTTAACCAAAATTCAAATGATTCCATATATCCCATATTGTATACTCCTTTTTGTCTCGATTCTTTACAATCGAGGCCATTCAATGTTCGCACATTGTACTTACACTATCAAAATATGACTCTATACTGCCTATTTCCAATTCACTGTAAAGTCTGAATAATCCAACGAGAAGTTCGGATTGTAATAAGGATCTCCCTTGGCAAGTTCTTCTTTCCATCTTTCTTTGAATCTGTCAGATTCCTGCTGATAACGAATTGCCTTTGTCTGATCCTTATCAGAACCTCTTGACTTGGATTCAAAATGATAAAGCTCCGCAAATGGAGTAAAGATATTTAAAAGGCCTTCTTTTCGAACTCTCAGACAAAAATCAACATCATTCAGTGCAACTGCAAAATCTTCATCCAGTCCGTTCAACTTATCATATAAAGATTTTTTCACCAGCATACATGCTCCGGTCACAGCAGATACATTCTGTGCATAGCAGAGCTTGCCCATATAACCTACATTAGCTTCCGGAATACGATAATGTGTATGTCCTGCTGTTCTGTGTGCTCCTAAACCGATTACAATACCGGCATGCTGAATGGTTTTATCATCATAGTAAAGCTTAGCGCCGACTACTCCTACATCCTCTCTGAGGCCATACATCAGCATCTCTTCCATCCAGTTTGGTGTGATAACCTGTGTATCATTGTTAAGTAGCAGAATATACTCTCCGGTGGCATAGGTTACACCGTAGTTGTTAATCTTTGAATAGTTGAAGACTCCTTCATAATTCACAACTGAAATATTCGGATGTTTTACAACCTCTTCATAGTAGGACTTAATTTCTGCTGTTTCACTATTGTTCTCTACAATGATAATTTCATAATTATCATAGGTAGATACATTGATAATCGATTCAATACAACGGCTCAAGTCCTCCACATGATCTTTATTTGCAATGATAATCGAAATCTTTGGTCTTCTCGTCAGTGCATAACGAATTCGAAAAATCGTTGCAAACGCTCTGGTGCTTTCAATTTCAAATCCGGAATATCCGTGGTATTTTAAATGTTCTGTAATCGCACCCTTAGCTGCATCAATCGCATAGGTCTTTGCTTCAATACCGGATGCAACACTTCCTGCATGCGATCTCCAGTAATATAAAATTTTAGGAACATGTACAATATTTTTCGCTTTATCGGTCAGACGTAAAATCATATCATGATCCTGGCTGCCGTCAAACTGACTTCGGAACAGTTCATCCCCCTCCATCAGTTTTTTATCAAATACACTAAAGTGACAGATATAATTATTAGCTCTTAAATTATCCGGTGAAAAATCCGGTTTAAAATGAAGAGTAATCATATTGTTGATGCTGTTACCCTTAAAGGTAGCTTCATCGCAGTAAATATAATCTGCATTCTGCTCACAAATCACTTTCATGTACTCATACAGGGCACACGGATGAAGTAAATCATCATGATCAAAAAGAGCAATATATTCACCGGTTGCCATTCTGTAGCAAGCATTGGTATTTCCGCTGATCCCATCATTTTTTGCCAGTTTCTCATAGCAGATTCTGCTATCCTTTTGAGCATAGCGTTTGCAGATTTCTCCGACATATGCATGCTCACTGTCTGAGCCATCCGCCAGGCACAGCTGCCAACCGCCATAGGTCTGATTTACAACAGAATCAATCATCTCAACCAAAAATTTCTCCGGTGTATTGTAAAGAGGAACTAATATGCTGATTGTAATCTTTTTGGAAAACTTTGTTTCCTCCTGCTGTTTTCTGGTGGCACTATCCGGAAAACTGCCGGTTCCATGAAGTTTAATAGACTTCTTTTCTCTGTACTTGCTGAGAAGTTTCTTGGCAATCCCCTTTGGATTACCATGACACAAAATTCTCGCCTTGGTAGCCAGAAAGAAATTGATTACTACACGAAACGGCTTTGCCATTTTCCAAAAGACAGAACCTTTGATTTTATTCAGTTTTCTTTCCAAATCCTCTACCTGTCTTTGGCTTTCCGCCAGACGATATACCAGAGATTCGTTTTTGTTTTTTTCTCTTTCGTACAAATCCTTGTAATATGCAGTTAAATCTTCAACATTATTTTTATTATCCATTTTTATTTCTGTCTCCAAAAATATATTTATTTTCGAATGCTTCTGATTGGTTTTGTGATTTTCCAGCTGAGAGACTCTCTCATCCTAGACAATTGTTGTTCTCGGTTGTCTAAAAGAAATCTCAAATCCTCTATTTCTCTCTGAAGCTCAGCCGCAGCATTTTCTGTCATTGAGATTTGTTCAATACTCAGAAGCAGTGTTTCCGGCATTTTTTCAAACGTCAAAGAAAACTTTGGCACTTTATCAAATCGATACACAGGAGCCGACAAAACAAAAGCATCTGCACTGCACTGTGTATTTATCTCTTCATTTCCTGCTTTGGCCATATATCCGATTCGAAGCACCGCACCGCCCGCAAGTCCTTCCAGACTAAAGCTGCAGGTTAAGTCCTGCGGATGTATAAGTGCTGAGTATACTCCGTCCGCTCCCTGTTTCAGTCCGATTGACACCTGCTCATCTCCTGCTGACATTGTCAGCTGCATATCGGACATTTTATCAAGAAGTGTATCCAGCACCTGACGGCCCAGTACCGGTTTCCCGTATAAATCCATTTGATTTCTCAAAATATACGCATCAGCCTGTACATATTGTTGGAAATGTGTTTCCATCTGCATACTGATTTGTATCTGTTTTTTATTAAGACCGGCTTTTTCATATAAAGCTTTTAATTCCAAAAGCTCTGCTCCCTCTCTGTTTTTCGCTTCCAGATAAAAATACAAGAAACGATATACCATATAAAAAACAGGTATAGGGAAGTCAAAGCTCCACTCATAATCAATGAGTGTAATTTTTTCGTCAACTAATATATTCTGACAAACGAAATCAATATCGGTAAGCGGAAGACTTGTTGTTTCTTTCAGGCAATCCTCCCAGTCCTCTTCATAACCAAATATACCCTTAAATTGGTCTGTTGTTTCAAACGAATTGTCGCCAGCTAACTTTTCAAACTGTTTACAAACAGACAGCAAAATATCAGATACCTTTTCCGTCTGGCGCTGTTCCAGCATTCGATCCAAAATGCCCTCTAAGCTTTCACCTTTTTCAAATGCAAAGGATATAGTATCTTCTTTGCAATCAAGTAATCGGTTAACACACACTTCTTTATCCAAAATACGCATTTTGGAGCAAAACTCTGACAGACCCTGCTCTAGCCGAGCCATCTTCTGTATATGCTCTTTTCCCTGCTCCCATAAAGCCTTTTTGACTACCTGCTCTGGATACAAATCCGTTCTGATTTGATACTGTTTTCCTCTTTCCATAGAAAAACGTGTATAACTTGGCAGCTCATTTGCCTTTTCCCCGATTACCAGTAAGTAGGCATTGGATAAATACGCAAACATCCCTGCTTCTACCAGTCTTGAAGTCGTCTGCTTTTCATCAAAGCTTGCCAACACCGGTTTATCAAAATTGTAACAATTGTCATCACACTCACCCTGAGCCGGTAAATGCAAATCAGAAAAGAAGGTGGTTGCAAGTTCCAAATTCGGATATGGATAAAACCAGCGACCTTCTATCTGCTTTTCTCTTAATACATTTGATACATTTGCAAAGCTCAGCCAACCGGAACGTTTTTGACCTTGTCCCAAAGTATCTGCAAGTCCATTTGAAAATTCATGCACACCAAAAGGATTTTGGAACGCAAAAGCTATAAGACAATCTGGTCCCTGCTTGTCAAGTGCTTCATTCAGTTGATTGGTAAATGCACTGCAATCTGTGTCTTTTGAAAGGCAGATTAAGTTCACTTCTGATTCTGCCGTTTTTAAAAAACGTTCCAGATTATCCTTTCTTTCAAATTCCATATACTTGTATCTCCTATTCGGGTTGACAAATGAGCATTTAATTATTTGTCTCTACCGTAATCTTGGTATTCATATCAAAGAATCCTACGGTGTTTTTATCTGATATTACAGATACGCTTACAAGGTCATATAATCTATGGTACACCTTGAATTCATCCTGATCATATCCGGTGCAGCCAAGAGAGATTAAGTAATCTCCGCCCTGCAAATCCATCTGCTGCGTATAGGTCACAATTCGAGTTTCACCCTTTTGTATGGTTCCGGTTTCCACTCGTTCAAACATAGTATTGGTTCCGGTAATATCCGTACCCTTCGGATTTTTGATGGTAAAGGTGAAAATCGGATTTTTTACTGTATCATTGAAATAAATCTTTGCCTTAACAGAAAAAGTGGTTCCTTTCTGAATCATATTGCTAAAACTGCCATATTGATCCACGACTGCAAAATCTACAATTTCTGCCTGTCTTTCACCGTAATCCAGCACACTGTCATTTACGGCAAAATGACTTCTCCAGCTGTCCTTGGCTCCTTTTGTCGTAGTCAGATTACTTTTACCGGAAACATCCTCCAGCGTATCCACATCAAGCTGACCTACCATCAACTTTTTATACATGTTAATCATGTCTTTCGGATTACCCTCAGCTAATTTCACACCCTTATTCAACAGAATAACTCTGTCGCAGTATTTTGCGATACTGGAAAGATCGTGACTTACAAACAAAATGGTTTTACCCATCTTTTTAAACTCTTCAAATTTATGGAAGCATTTCATCTGAAAAAATACATCTCCAACCGACAATGCTTCATCAACAATTAAAATCTCCGGTTCTATGTTGATTGCTACTGCAAAGGCAAGTCTGACAAACATACCTGAGGAATATGTTTTGACCGGCTGGTATACGAAATCTCCAATATCAGCAAAGTCCAAAATTGATTCAAGCTTTGCATCAATTTCCTCTTTTGTAAATCCAATCATCGTACCGTTCAGATAAATATTTTCTATGCCGGTATATTCCATATTGAAGCCTGCACCCAACTCTAAAAGTGCGGAAATTCTGCCATTCACCTCAAGCTCACCTTTGGTCTTATTCAAGACGCCTGTGATAATTTTAAGAATGGTAGATTTACCGGAACCGTTCGTACCGATAATACCAACACTTTCTCCTTTTTTAACATCCAGCGAAACACCGTTTAGTGCATAATGCTCTCTATAATTTTGTTTTCTGGTCAGTCCCAAAGAATCTTTTAATCTGTCAGACGGTTTCTGGTACAGCTTGTACACCTTATATAAATCTCTGATGGAAATAACATTTGGTGCATCCTCTAAATCCTTGAGGTGCTGCTGTTGCCATTTCTGGTCTTCATTCAGCTCCTGATTCTCTTCTTGATTATTATTCATATTTTCTGACATATATATTACTCTCTTTTTGTCTCGTTCACTTTCCACTATCATTTACAGAACATCTGCAAAATGTGTTTTTAATTTTTTAAATACATTAGCGCCAAATGCAAAAACTACCAAAGTAAAAATCCAGAAATAAGGAGTTAACCATCCATTTTCCCAAAACCAGACTTGTTCAAACATTGCCTGTCTGTATCCGTTTACTACATAGAAAACCGGATTCAACTGAAAGATAAATGCAATCAAAGGATGGCCATCTGTTTTTGCAAAGTTCCACATAATCGGAGTTGCCCACATACCAATCTGCAAGGCTATATTTACAATCTGCGCCAGGTCTCTGAAAAAGATAACCACAGAACAGAATGTATAGCTCAGTGCCAGTACCAGTATAAACAGGCAAAAACTGTAATACAAAACCTGCAAGGTATATAAGCTCGGATAATATCCGTAAAGAATACTCATAACCAGAAGCACAACGATAAAGAATGCATGAATAAAACATGCGGCAATAATTTTAATCAGTGGCAATATACTGATTTTAAACACAACCTTCTTTACCAGGTAATTGTATTCAATCAATGCATTAGTCGAATTGTTTACCGCCTCTGAAAAGAAGAACCACGGCACCAGACCCGAGGTCAGAAACAAAAGGAACGGTACATTAATACCGGACTTAAGGGTCTGATTGGTAGAGGTAAGACCTTTTTCAAATACCAGCCAGTAAACCAGTATGGTTACCATGGGCTGAATAAATGCCCAGATAATTCCTAAATATGAGCCCGCATAACGGGTTTTGAAATCATTTTTTGCAAGCTTCCAAATCAATGCTCTGCTTTGAAACAATTCTTTCGGAAGCGATACCATTTTTTGAAATATTGTCTGCATATTCTGCTCCAAAATTACATTTTTTCTAGATGATATATTTACCGTCCTTTAAAAGGCTGAATTTGCCATCAGACATGAACACAAAATATCAACTTATCATAACACAAAAGGCCGAAAATATCAAATTTTCGGCCTTTTTATCCCATCTTTTGTATGTATTTTTATCATCTTAAGTTAACACTTCTTTTCTTTGTAGAATAGGAGATGATTTTCGCTCCCATATCCTGCATCAGCTTCACATAGTGAGGCGTAGAATAATAACTGTTTTCTCCGGATTCCATATTTTTATTTTCCATCAGCCAGTCCGGAGCATCAAAGAACGCGCGTTTTGGATGAACCAGCTCATAAAAAGCATCCGGCATGCTTCCGTTCCCGTGGTGAGACATCTGAACTACGGTACTTGGCAAATCATCTTTATAATTTGTTACCAGTTCCTCCATCAACAGCTTTCCGATTTCACTTCCCTCGGCAGGGTTCAAAAGACTGTCATGTATTTCCTGACTGTTATCTGCTGTATCTCCCAAAAATAGCATACTCTTTTTGTTTCCTGACAACTTAAAAATCATACTACCGTCATTCAAATAATTGTCACTGTTTTCGTATACCATATCATTCATGGTATGCAGCACCTTCATTTGCAGACCTAAAACCTCAGTTTCATCGCCGGCCTTTAACCAGGTAACATTCTCTCTCTGATTTAATCCCATTAACAGATAACCATATGCATCACTTCTCGGCGACTGACCCTTGATACTCTCATAGTCCATCTCACCGATTAAAATGCGGTTAATCTGAATCTGACTCTTATCCCATTCTGCTTCCAGTACAGAAGCCAGCACACCGCTGTGGTCATCGTGGCCATGTGTAATAATCCAGGTGTCTACCACACCGCCCTTTTCCTTAATCAGATTAACAAGGGTCTCACTTTGCCATGCTCTGCCTCCGTCAACGATTGCCAGAGAGCCGTCATTTTTTTCAATGGTATAGCACATGCACTGATATCCGTTCACGTCCGAATATTGAGTCACTGTCCAAACCGGAGTTTTCATGAGTTTATATACGACATAGTTTTCTGTTCTGCCAATTTCCTGAAGGCGGTTTTTAGCCGGGTGATCTCGCAGCACCTGCCAGTTTCCGAGAACCAGGTAGTTCACACCTCTTTTTTTCATCACCCTTACCACTCGCTTGGTCGCAATGTCTTCATTTTCCATGGTCAACATGGAAGCAATCTTTCGAAAACGAAACTTTGCAAAATTACCAAAATCTTTTCTGACATACCACAGCCTGATATTGGCATTATACATACGAATATCCTCGTTGATAGGTTCTGTCACCATAGCATATGGTCCGTCGCCCTCAAGCGGTTCATTGGCAATCACTTCATCCGGACCGTCAAGTCCCAGATAGTCAGCCATCATGAGGTTTGATATATCAATTGCTTCCTGACTGATTTTTTCCTTATTCTCGGCTTTTTTATATTCAATTTCCGTAAATACAGTATTACCGCAAAGCAAGATAAGCACGACTCCCAAAAGGATAACTCCTTTTTTCTTTTGCGATAAACATGCAAAGGTAAACGCAATAAGAAGCGGCGTCATAAAAATCCAAAAGAAACGTTCATATACATCCATATTCCCGGATCTGTCTACAATATAAAGAGAAAGCGGATTCATGGAGAGAATGACGATAATCAACAGATATCGCATATAAATGCGAAGCTTTTCTCCTGTTTCCTTTTGCAGCATCCAAAAGAAAAAAGCACACAAAAACAGAAGGACAATAGAACCTTGTCCCATATACAGATTGATTTTATTAAAAAGGTCTGTATAAATTTGCATCTCTTTTTCCTTTCTGTTGTCTGAATTTCTTTTAATCTATGTCAGCAAAATCATCAAAAGTAATAGTCCCTGCGGAATACATACCAGGATGGAATAGAATAATGGTTTTATCTTTTTATACTCCATCGCATAGGAAAGGCTTTGCCCCATTACCAGAAGCGGGCCTAAATAGAGTCCTGTTTCTCCCCAAAAGGTACAAGCAAACAAGGTACAAATGAGCAAAATCAAATCCGCTCGCAGTGCCTTAAAGGATTCCTTGTTACAAACTTTGTCTAAAAGAGTTCCCTGAACAATCCATAAAAACGGAACTCCAAGCGCTACAAACAGAGCTTTCCCCTGCCAGATTCTGGTAACCAGGAAGTTCTCCGGACTGAATACATAATAATTTCCAAACATATGAAGAAGTGCAAAGAGAAACAGAAACTTTCCGGATTGACAAAGCATCTTTTTCTCCTTTAACCATTCTTTTGCAATGGAATAAAACAAACCATATGCAAGCGGCATATAAAACAGCGGAAAGAGATTATGCGTAATAACCAAGTGATGGAGGCCTTCTGACAAATACGAAAGACTCGCCTGATATGCCGGTAGTGCTGATATCGCATATCGTTTGCTGATTCCTGTTTCCATCAGTCCGTGATAAGCATTTTTCTCCAAAATATAATCATAACTCAAACACATGGAAGAAAGTCCGGAATAAAAAGCATCATCCTTATCCGGAGTTGCCAGGATCAGAATTGCTCCCACCTGAATTGCAATCAAAATCACGGCTGCTAAAAAGAACGGATCTTTCCACAGCTTATAATCTGTCTCAGATTCCTTGGTTATAGTATCTGCACCTTTTCTTCTTTGAAGCAGTACTTTATCGTCCCTCAGCTTTACAAAAATGCCCAGCCCCGACAAAAGAAGTGATGCAAAAAGATAGGTAACGCTAAGCTTTCGAAAACCCACATCTAAAAACATAAAGGCAAGCGCAAGCACTTCATAAAGCGCATAATTTACCATAAGACCTGCTGCCCAGGTAACAAACAGACTTTTCCCATTCTTTGATGGTGATGCAAAAATAAAACCTGCCATCAAAGGAATGATACACATATAGATGATAACCAGTCCATAGCCCAGTATTTCCATGCTCCTTGTCCTTTCTGATTTTTCTTATTTCTCATTTTACTCAAGTCGGAAAATCATATAATTTCCTGATTTCCCGATATATTCATATTGCTGCTCAGTAAAAATATGAACCGCATCAAATTCTGTTCCCTGAGATTTCGGATCAATAACCACAACATAATCCACAGGAACATTTTCAAATAAATGCAAAGTATTGGCAATTGCTTCTAACTGCTGATCCTTATTGATAAGTAAACTGTTTTCGTCTTCATAAGACGCATAGCCCTGATACATCATCTGATATTCCGGAATATATCTGTCCGGATGATCTGCTATGTCCTTTCCGTAAATCGGCTTTATATCCGGATTATAAACACGGCTCTTTGCCATCCAGTCAGACGGTCCCCAAATATAGATTTCATTATCTGACCTTGCCTTTGCATCATTTAAAACCAGTTCATAACACTCTCGCTCTGCTTTTGCAAACAGTCCTTTTCCAAAGGTTATTTTACCCGTATGAAAAAAAACAAAATCACCGCAAAGAACCAGCAATACCAATAGCGAAACCATATATACTATTTTTCTTTTTTTATCCTCTTTAAAGAAAGAAAAGCCTGTTGTAACAGCTAGTCCCAATACAAATACAGACAGCCACAAATAGCTAACCCTGTAATACTCATCCCCGTTTTTTGTCAGCTTTTCAAACACCTTATAAGTCAGAGGACATAAAAACACCAAATACGACAGAATACCGTAAACAGAAAGCCTGATCATTTCTTTCTTTGCCGATCCGAGACAAAACAAAAGAAATAAAGAAATCAGGAACAGTCCCCAATATTTATCTTCCCATCGCATAAAATACAATACTACGTCCATAAAATATCCTTATTATTTCGCACTACCATTTTTGATTTTAAAAACAAATTCACTTACCAAAAGCAAACAAAGCTGCATTCCCATCAGTAGCATTCCCATGCGTACACCTGCAAAGAAACATGCACACAGCACCATACACAGGAACATTCCTGCAAACAGCAGCCACTGACTGCTTTTCTTCATTTTAAGCCACAGAATGAAACATTCCGGAAGTATAATCATCGAAAAAACTGCATTTCCTGTATATCCCTCAAAAAGAATCGCATATGCCGGATTCATATGTGCATTTCCGGCAAAAAGCAGTAACAGCAGCATAAAAAATGTAAAATACCCTTTATCTTTGTCCTCAAAGAAATACTTTGCATATTCCTTTATCGCCTGCCAAAGGACAAACAATACAAGAATAGATATTACGTAAAACAAAAGAATTTCCGGCGATACAGAGAAAACATCGGAAAGCCACGCATAAAAATTCGGAAGATTTTCCATTTTAGCTGTCATTCCTAAAGACTGCATCTGTCCCGTCAAGGGATTGATACTGCCGAGAGTCTTTGTATACAGATTGGTTGCCACCTGCTCAAGCATGACATTGTTTTCACTAATTGACAAAGGTCTGATGAATATAAATATAAGCAACACAAAAAAAGCAAGCATGCGAACCAGGGTATAGGCTCTGCTTTCCGTTTTGTATCGATTAATTTTCTTTTTCAAACTGCTGCGATACTCCTTTGAAAAAAGAAGTATAAACATAGCGACAACAGCATAAACACACAGAATAAAAAGCGCCAATATGCTAAACGCGTGCAATCCTCGGCCCGTTATCTGCAGAATAAATCCGCCAAGTGAGAGCGGCGTAAAAAATACCAGCATCCCAAGTAAACAGGGATTTAGTCCCAGTTCTTTTTGGGTAAGTTTATCCAGTACAAACGAAACGGCTTGTCCCCAAAACAGAGGGCATGCAATCAGCAAAAACAGACACAATATACACTTTACAATTAACATAGCTCCTCCTTTCCGGCTTAATCCAATTTCATTTTTATCGCTGATATATTGTCAGTGGTCCGTCATAGACCGGATGATCCAAATTGAAATATTGTTTCATAAAAGATGCCAATTGCTCCTGTTCCAGTAATACAGAATAGTCAGCTCCGTATTCCCTGTCTACAAAAACAACCGTCGGAATTTTATCAGAATTTCTGTCATAATACTCCATCAATTGTCCGGAAAAAGCCGGTGTTGAAATGGTATTACAGGTCGATATCTGATTCGCATCCAGTGAACTGTATAAAAACATGTCCGAACCGATAAACAAGAGTCTGTCTTTTGGTCCCACATATCTTTGCAGTGCATCCATTTTCTGTAAATACTGGCTATAATCAAACTCTGCCAAATAAACAGAATCAAGCACACCCTCCTGCACCTTTTGATAACCTTCAAAAATATTTTTTCTCTGCGTTGCCGTAAAACGAACCAGGCAGATTCTGGCAACAAAAATCTGAACCAGTAAAAGGCCTACGCACAAACAAACGCTCAGCCAAAAGCCTTTTTTCGTAGTCTGATTATTCCGGTACTCTTTTCCAAAGATAGCCAGTGCTAACCATATCAGTCCGGGATACAAAAAGGATGCCGAGTACATAGTCGGCAGATTGGAAAGAAGCAGTATTCCGCAAAAGGCAATCACACTTAATATGCTCACCTTTCCGGCGATACATTCATGCTCTCTTTTTTCTTTTCCGTTCCATAAATAAAGAATTCCCAACAACAGAAAATACTGAAACAGGATTGGGTACAGAATCATAAAATTCACTTTTTGAATGGTATGAAACTGATACAATGACCAAATACCTTGTCCCAAGAACAAACATATCCACAGGAATGATTGTATTTCTGTTTTCTTTTTCAGACGCTGCCTGAAAAGCTGTACAAAAACAGTAAAGATCAGTGTTATTTTGGCCATATCCCAAATTCCGAGTGCGTGTTCCTTTATATGCATCCCCAAATTCTGTTTATGTGATTCATCCATCATCACCATAGGCACAGAATCCATAATTGTATGGATTCCTGTTCTGATACACAAATAGCTTATAAATACTATAGCGCAGATGCTACAGCAAAGAAAGACATGCAATATCGCCAGCCATCTGCTTTTTGCATCTTTTTCATCAAGAGCCAAAAACAAGCAAAGAACCGGAAATAAAAGCACCATAACCGGATAACACAAAACAAGTGTACTTAAGGATAAGCCTAAGAGATACAAATATCTTTTTTTCTTTCCCTTTTCATACTGATATAAAAACAGGAAAAGGAGCATAAACTGCCAGTAAAAAATCGATGTAAATTCCGGCGATTGAATATGCTTTGGAGTAAAATTAAAATAAAAAACTGCCGCCAAAAATGCAGAAACCTTTCCATAATCCTCCCTCAGGCACCAAAACAAATAAATGCTAATGAAGTCGGAGGCCAAGCGGTCTTAGGAAGACAACATCATTTTTCAACTCCTTGGCCCACAGAACGACATGGCTACATCCGACTTAATAAAAAACTGCCGCCAAAAATGCAGAAACCTTTCCATAATCCTCCTTCAGGCACCAAAACAAATAAATGCTAATGGTCAGCTGAATGAAAACACCGACACTACGCATAAAAACAAGAGCACCCTCCATAGAACCGGTGATGCTCTTAAATGCCCATACAATCGGTGCATATAAAAGAGCAGAGGTCTGATGTGGTTCCCACATATTTCCAAACATAGTATCCCCGTCTGCTATACGCATAGCCATAGTAAGAGCATAGGATTCATCAATATCTGCTCCGATAAAGACTGTGCGAAATACACCAATTAACGATATGAATACGAGCAAACCTGCTCCTATTATATAAAGGCTACGTTTTTTATTTTTCATATAATTTAATAATCCATATAACTTACATCAAAATCAACCAGAGTAGAAATACCGTCAAGTCGTCCGGCAGAGGTATACTGCCACATACCATATTCTCCCTGATAGCTTGGTTTATTGGAATACTGTGCCAGCCAGGTCTGATAGCTTTTTAACTCATTCATATTGAGATTGTTATTCAGCCAGCTCTTGCTTGCATATATTCCCGCAGTAAAACCGGCATTTTCGATGGTTTCACAGAAAGCCTTCATCACTTTCGTTCTTTGTGCTTTATCCAGCTTGTCAGCTCTGCCGTTTCCACCGGCGCCTTCTGTATCGATAAATAACGGGTAGGAAATCTTGTATTTTTTTGCCAGCATCAGAGTCATACTGGCTTCCTCAACCGCCTCTATTTCATTTGTTGCCTGAGTAAAGAAATACACACCAACTCGAATATCCTGCTCAATTGCTCCTTCGATATTCTTTACAAAGAATGGGTCTTCCACCAGCGCACCTGTTTTTGAACCACGATATCCCAAACGTATAATTGCAAATTCACAACCGGCATCCTTAACTTTTTTCCAGTCAATCTCTTTATTCCACTTGGATACATCAATTCCAAATACAGAAGCCCCATCTGACAATCTGACATTTGTTTCCGTACCATCTGCATCAAGTTCTGCCTGATTTACCTTGGTATCTTCGACCTTTGGATCAATTTCATCTTCGGTATGAACCATAAATGAAATGTCTTCTAATACATCATAAGTAATTTCATCATTCACCGTAATGTATGTTGGTTTAGAAGGTGAAACATATTCCTTTTTATCTACCAGAGAAATCTCATATTTACCGGAAGGCAAATCCTCGATAAGAATCATTCCATCCTGATCCTCATCGTTGTAAAGTTTTTCATCTCGTCGATTTAAAAACACCTGAAAAGTTTCACCCTTAATTGGATTTCCCAAATAATCTACTACATGAATTCGGATATCCTTTTGAACCGTAGATACAAAAAGAGAAATATTTTTCGTTATATCCTCTTCTTCCTTTTCCGGATCAAAAAAATCTTCATCCTGCAAAAAGGCAGTCGGATTTCTGTCAGGGTCTAACTGATATGTTTCATAAAAAGGATTTACGACCTTTTCGGTAATCTGACTATTATCAGTATAAGCTATCACTTCCTGCTTGGGTCCGTATTTATCCTGGTAGGCTTGCTGAATCTGTTCAAAATTTATCAGCACCAAAAACCCCAAGAAACAAAGTACCAGCAAAAAAGCAGATATTTTTACTGCCCATTTTGATTTAGAGCCCATTTGCTACCTCTACTAAATATTTGCCGTAATCTGTTTTCATCAAAGGCTCTGCCAAAGCCAACAACTGTTCCCTGGTAATAAAGCCTCTTTTAAAAGCAATTTCTTCAATGCAGGAAATGTATAATCCCTGTCTTTTCTGGAATGCTGCCACAAAATCTGCTGCATCCAAAAGCGAGTCATGATTACCGGTATCTAACCATGCAAATCCTCTTCCCAGAGTTTCAACATGCAGATTACCTCTTCTTAAGTATTCGTTATTAATACTGGTAATTTCTATTTCACCTCTTGCAGACGGTTTCACATTTGCTGCAATTTCCACTACATCATTATCATAGAAATAAAGACCAGGAACCGCATAATTACTCTTTGGATTTTCCGGTTTTTCTTCTATCGATAATGCTTTTCCGTTTTCATCAAATTCAACTACACCATATTCTCTCGGATCACGAACATAATAGCCGAAAATAGTTGCCCCAGGCTCACTTTCTGTTCTGGCAGCCACATTTTTAAGCACCTTGGAAAAGCTCTGTCCATAGAAAATATTGTCCCCAAGTACCAAAGCCACACTGTCACTACCGATAAAATCAGCTCCGATAATAAATGCATCTGCAAGTCCTCGAGGCTGCTCCTGCACTGCATAGGAAAACTTCATTCCAAGCTGGCTTCCGTCACCAAACAAATCCTCAAATACCGGTAAATCACGCGGTGTAGAAATGATAAGCACCTCTCTGATGCCGGCAAGCATTAATATAGATAACGGATAATAAATCATCGGTTTGTCATAAACCGGCATAATCTGTTTTGAAATCGCCTTCGTTAACGGATAAAGTCTGGTTCCGGAACCACCGGCTAAAATAATACCTTTCATAATTCGTCCTTTCTTAATTCCATTTCATACAATCTGAGTGTATATTTTATTATTTTATGATAAAGAAAAGAAGAGCATCGCATAGCAATGCTCTTTTTAGCTATTAGTCGTTTTTGTACATTTCGTTATAATATTTCTGATAATCTCCGCTGGTGACATTCTTCATCCAGTCTTCATTTTCAAAGAACCAAGCGATAGTCTTCTTGATACCTTCTTTAAACATGGTTTCAGGCTCCCAGCCGATTTCTGCTTTAATCTTGTCAGGTGCAATGGCATAGCGTCTGTCATGTCCTTTACGATCCTCAACATAAGTAATTAAATCGGTGGTAACAAGTGCCTTTCTCGGGTCGCCTTCCGGAAGCATTTCCTGAAGAGTTTCAATGATAATATTGATGATTTCAATATTCTGTTTTTCATTGTGTCCGCCGACATTATATGTCTCAAATAAACGTCCCTTTTCCTGTACCATATCAATTGCTTTTGCATGATCTTCTACAAATAACCAGTCACGAACGTTCTTTCCGTCTCCGTATACAGGAAGCTTCTTTCCCTGAAGTGCGTTATTAATAATAAGCGGAATCAACTTTTCAGGGAACTGGTAAGGACCATAGTTATTTGAACAGTTGGTAATATTGGCAGGGAATTTATAGGTATCCATATATGCCTTTACCAGCATGTCCGAACTTGCCTTTGAAGCTGAATATGGGCTGTGCGGATCATATGGAGTGGTTTCATAGAAATAAGCATTCGGATCATCAGGAAGCGAACCGTATACTTCATCTGTGGAAACATGAAGGAACTTTTTACCTTCTTTAAAGCTTCCGTCTTCAAGCTCCCATGCTGCTTTTGCACAGTTGAGCATAACTGCAGTACCCAGTACATTTGTCTGTACAAATACTTCAGGATTACGAATACTTCTGTCTACATGACTTTCTGCAGCAAAATGTACCACTCTGTCAATATCATTTTCAGCAAAAATCTTTGCAATGGCTTCCTTGTCTGTAATATCAGCCTTTACAAAAGTATAGTTTTCTAAATCTTCTACTGCTTTTAAATTTTCCAAGTTACCTGCATAGGTAAGCGCATCTACATTGATAATACGGATTTCATTTCCGTACTTTTTAAACATATAGTGAATATAGTTTGAACCGATAAATCCGGCTCCTCCGGTTACTAAATAAGTTCTCATAGAAAACTCCTTTCATCTCATAGTCCTAAATATTATACTACATTATTTCAAAAAATGCATTATTTTCTTTCTGCTCCTAAACTTCGTCATTTTTTGTCTATCAGTTCTCGTTGACGTCTCATCAAAGCAATGACAAAATAAATTTATCTTAACAAAAAGAATAGGAGTCTATATCATGCTATATATTCATTATTGTAATTCTTGCAAACATGTTCACATACTGAGCGGACATAATCGATACTGCCCGATTTGCGAACATTTACTGGCAGAAATAAACATCTCCTTTTTGACCTATACTTCTTTAGACGAAAAGGAACGGAAATTACTCATTACAAAAGCAACTCGCTCTGTTTTTCTATTTTAGTTACGTTTATCCTTCTATTCATTATGGGTTTCTGTTACTTTTTTCTGTTTTCATATACACCAAAAGCCATAATAATCATGATAAACGGAGTACATAAAATCTGCTGATAACAAAATAGGTTATGTCCCATATAAGATACCACTGATAGAATCACTGCAATTGCCAATGGGTTATCCAATTTCTTAGCGACATTTCGAATACTTGAAATATAAATTCCCATATATGAAAGCCCCCCAAATACTCCAAAAGTAAATATCGTGTTAAGCCATTCATTATGAGCGTTGGTCAAAATATTGTCTCCCCACTTAGAACGAATGTATTCCTCATATCCTGCATATGCATAGCTCGCGAATTGATCCGGGCCAACACCAAACAATTTATATCGACGAGTCATCTCTTTCCACATTTTTGCTGTAGCTTCCCAGGTAAAACCTCGACCATTTCCCCAGCGATCATCCCAGTACAAATAAGGCAGTTTTTGAAGAGTTGCAACAAAATTCTCAGGCAATAAACCCTTTGCACCTAATACCAAAAGGATAACTGAAACCAGCAACAAGAATAGTACCAGATAAACCATTCCCCAATATGCGAATCCAAAAAACTTCTCAGGATATTTTTGATTCTTTTCCATCATCGCAAATACAAGGACTAATATAAGCATCAAAATGACAAAGCAATATGAAATCGCATGTTCTAAAAGAAATAAACTGATTTGATCCAATGACAAAATTGGATTCGGATGAATTTTCAAACATAAAAACATCATTTTAGGTGCACAAAAAAACAGGAAAACAATCATACACCATCTTTTCATTCCCTCAGCAGAGTTCTTTGCAAAATATAAAAGTACCAGTAGCAACAGACCAACAGCAATATATGCACTATCACTGTTTTGTGTTACCAGTGTCATAAATCCAACAAACACATAAACTCCCCAAAAAACGGAAGCCCTTCTTTTTCTGGACAAATATAAACTGGCAATCCCCAGTGGTAAAACTGTACATACGAAACTTGAATACCATGATGCCTGTCCTAATGTAGAAAGAAACAGGGTTTTATAATAATCATCAATCCCCGTGTAAGTACCTATCGGATCAATATTTAGTCTATGTAAAATACCAATAATAAACACATAAAAGCTCGTTAGCGTAAGTACTCCCAAAACAAATTTCCATCCTTTTCCAAAACGCGAAAGCAGAAAATAGATGACAACAA
>JAZUKG010000035.1:0-13543 GCA_045643145.1 Lachnospiraceae bacterium
TTGCACCACCATTTACGTTAACCTTGCTCATATCGAACTCAAGATCCTTTGCTACTGCTAAGGACTGTGCAGCAAATGCTTCATTTGCTTCGATTAAATCCATATCAGCTACGGTAAGGCCAGCCTTAGCCATTGCCTTTCTAGTAGCAGGTACAGGACCAACACCCATGATGGAAGGATCGCATCCACCAAGAGCACCAGCTACGAAGGTAGCCATAGGAGTGATTCCAAGTTCTTTAGCCTTCTCTTCACTCATTACAACAACTGCTGCAGCACCATCATTGATACCAGAAGCGTTACCAGCTGTAACAAATCCGTCTGGATTGATAGCACGTAATTTAGCAAGACCTTCCATTGTTGTGCCTGGACGTGGTCCCTCATCTTTGTTGAATACAACTGTCTCTTTTTTCTTTTTGATTTCAACTGGAACGATTTCTTTATCGAATGCGCCAGCTTCCTGAGCTGCAACTGCTTTGTTCTGTGAGTTAACAGCGAACTGATCTAACTCTTCACGAGTGATGCCCCACTCTTCGCAGATGTTATCTGCTGTTTTGATCATATGGTAATCATTGAATGCATCCCATAATGCATCGTTAACCATAGTATCAACTAATTTGGCATTACCCATTCTATATCCATAACGGCCCTGCATCATAGCGTATGGTGCCATAGACATGTTTTCCATACCACCGGCTACAACGATATCAGCATCTCCGGCCATGATCATCTGAGCTGCCATGTTAACACAGTTAAGACCTGAACCACAAACTACGTTGATTGTAACTGCCGGTACTTCGTTTGGAAGTCCTGCTTTGATACTAGCCTGACGAGCTACGTTCTGTCCCTGTCCAGCCTGGATTACACATCCCATATATACATGATCAACATCTTCAGGTTTAACACCTGCTCTGTTTAATGCTTCTTTGATTACGATTGCGCCAAGTTCTGGTGCTGGTGTTGTGCTAAGTCCGCCACCCATTGTACCAATTGCAGTACGGCAAGCACCTGCTAAAACTACTTTTTTTGCCATTTTTCTTTCCTCCATTTATTTTTATTTGCCCTTCGGCTGCAATGATTGTTATTTTTTTGTCATTGCCGATTGTCCTTATTTTACCATAGGGATAGGCTATTTGCAATGCCTTTTAACGGCACGTTTGACGAAATATTGTACAAAAATTCATGCAAAAAGAGACATCCCTTTGGATGCCTCTTTTTTATGTGAACTAAATTAAATTTCCGGTTCAATTAATCCGTATGTACCGCCTTTTCTCTTGTACACTACGTTCACTTCATCTGTCTCTGCATTGCAGAATACAAAGAAGTTATGTCCTAATAATTCCATCTGAATACATGCATCTTCCGGATACATTGGTTTGATATCAAACTTCTTGGAACGAATGATCTTGATGTCTTCTTCATCCATGTAATCATTTTCTAAAAATTCCTGTTTGAAGTATCCATGTGCCTGCTGCTTATCTACTAATTTATTCTTATATTTCTTAAGCTGTCTTTCGATAATCTCTTCTACCAGGTCAATTGATACATACATATCATTGCTAACCTGTTCAGAACGAATAATATTTCCTTTCATTGGTATAGTAACTTCGATTTTTTGTCTTTCTTTTTCAACACTCAAGGTTACATGAACCTCAGTTTCAGGAGTGAAGTATTTCTCCAGTTTACCGATTTTGTCCTCCACAGCTGTCTTAAGTCCTGCAGTTACCTCAATGTTTTTTCCGAGTATGATAAATTTCATATTGATCATCCCTTTCTTCCTAAATTTATGTGATAATTATAGCACATTTGTCTATAAATTTGCAATATTTATTCAAATTGTGTGTAATTTTTGCACACTAAAAATGTCAATAGATTTTTGGCTGTTTTTGTATGACTTTGTCATTTTTAGTACGATATCACAAAACAGATGTTCTCATAGTTACCATAAAGTTTTATTATTTTATCCCTATTTTTATGTGGATAATGTGTATAAGTCAGTTTATAAGTCACTTTTCCCCATAAACTCGCACTTTTGTATGTGGATAACTTTCAAACCCAACTTTTTCATATTTCCTCTTTTTTCTATTGCATTCCAAATTCTTTGTGAGATTTGCACAACTTATACATTTTTGTGTCCGCGAAATCGTTTTCAAGGAAAGTTTGACATATCGTTATTTTTCTTTTTCCGCATTTTTGCCATTCTTATTTTTCCGTATTTCTGCTCCCTCGCTGATAGATCTTTCATCCCCTATGTTTACA
The DNA here is from genome assembly GCA_045643145.1 of Lachnospiraceae bacterium. Classification (GTDB taxonomy): domain Bacteria; phylum Bacillota; class Clostridia; order Lachnospirales; family Lachnospiraceae; genus SVFI01. The sequence continues at coordinate 2,257 of JAZUKG010000035.1, forward strand.
CAATTAAAATCCAATTTACCTTCCCGGCAATGTCAAAACTATTTGCTGCCGGCAAATGCCACGATACCAAATCCTGATATATAAAAAAGCACATGGCTTTCACCATGTGCTTTCGTTTATTTTTATAATTAGAAAATTCTTCTGACTGAAAGAACCTGTCTATAGTTTGCATTTGAAACCTTGATACCTGTCTTAGCTGTTGAAGCATGTACAATCTGACCGCCACCGATATAAAGAGCAACGTGTCCTGAGTAACATACCAAGTCTCCAGGCTGTGCATTTGCAAGTCCGCCTACATCATATCCACAGCTTCTCTGTGCACCTGATGAATGTGGAAGACTAACACCAAAGTTAGCATATACACTCATTGTAAATCCTGAACAGTCTGTACCGTTTGTTAAGCTTGATCCACCATATACATATGGATTACCAACAAACTGAAGTGCGAAGTTAGCAACGCTTGATCCTGCTCCGCTTCCGCCGCCTGAAACAGCTGCTCCGCCTGATGAGCCCTTCTTGCCTTTGCCTTTCTTCTTTGCTGCTGCAGCATTTGCTGCTTCACGAGCTGCTTTTTCTTTTGCAAGTCTGGCTTCTTCTTCTGCCTTTGACTCTGCTTTTACAAATTCTGTATGTAAATCTACATAATCAGTAGATACATATCCTTCACCTTCTTCGATCGGAACCTTAACCCATCCGTCTAATCCTTCTTCTTCTAATACAGAAAGATCATCTTCAAGTCCTACCATTCCTAAACATCTGGAATCTGTAGTAGCTTCTTCTCTAACTAAAAGTGTTACAGTATTAACTGTAGCGATTCTCTTACGAACTTCTTTTGCAAGTTCGATTGCTGCTTCTCCGGTAACAACATATTCTGCTTTAACATATCCTGTTACACTACCTGAAGTAATTTTGTACCAGCCGCCTTCTGCTTCTTCTACAAAATCACCAACTGATTTGTCATATAACTTACCAAGGATTTCAGCTTCTTCACTTGGCTCCTGTCTAACGTTTACATAGTCATTACATTTTGCAATAACTAAATTTTTGTAAGTTTCTTCTTCTGCTAAAAGTCCGGAAGCATCAACTGAGTTTTCGCTAACGGTTTCTTCGATTGGTGCAATGGCTACTGCCGATGCTCCTGCTGAAAGTGCTAAAAGCTCGTCTGCAGTGGTTTCAGCAATTTCTTCTATAGTATCAACAGCAATTCCTGTACTTAAGTTAACACCTGCTCCTGCTGATGGTAAGATAGAGCTCATATCCATAGCTGATGCAGCTACCGGTAAACATGACATTGTGAATACCGCACCTAATACAACTGCTGTTTTCTTCATTTTTGTATAAAACATATAGCCTCCAAATGTTTGTCCAAATTTTAAATTTGTTACAAATTTGTTACATCTGTAATAAAATATAACATTCCATGTAACATTTGTCAACCTTTTTCATCCATACTATTGGCATAACAGATTGCTTTAAAAATGTAACAAATCCTGTTCTAAGGAGGTAATTGCATTGGCTCCGTCCGCTGTTGCCGTAATAATTTGTCTCAGTGGTTTTGTTCTGGTATCACCGGCTACATAAATACCTCTGACACTGGTTCTGCAGGTTTCGTCGGCTTTAATATATCCCTTTTCATCCATATCAACCAGTCCCTTTACAAATTCTGTTTTCGGAACCGTACCGACTGCAATAAAGACACCGGATACATCTATTTTAAATTTTCTGTCTTCTTTCTTATTATATAAAGAAAGATTTTCTACCATATCGGTACCGTTAATACTTTCTACTTCGGTATCCCAGAGTATTTCTACATTCGGAAGCTTAAACAGTGCCTCCTGTAAAATCTTTGCACCGCGGAGTGTATCTCTTCTGTGAATCAGCGTTACCTTTTTACAGGTTCTGGCCAAAAAGATAGCATCCTCTATGGCAACATCCGATCCTCCAACCACTGCTACTTCTCTTTGTCTGAAAAAGGCGCCGTCGCAGGTAGCACAGTAGGATACTCCCATTCCTGCGAGCTGTTCCTCACCCCTGGCTCCGAGTTTTGCATGATTTGCACCGGTTGCAATGATGACTGTCTTTGATAAATAGTTGGCATCTTTTGTCATAACAAGCTTGCTGTCGCCCTGATCCAATATGCTTTCTACTTCTGCATCCTTAATAGTCACTCCTAAATGCTCTGCGTGCTTTTGAAAGCTGTCACATAAATCAAAGCCGCTAATCATAGGAAGTCCCGGATAATTGTCTACCTCATAGGTACTAAGTACCTGTCCTCCTGAAATACCTGTTTTTTCTAATACCAGTAAAGACAAGCCCGCTCTTTTTGCATAAATCGCTGCTGCCATTCCTGCAGGACCTGCTCCGATAATAATTACATCCAGTAACTGACTCATATCCTTCTCCCTTTCTGTTTTTTCGTTTATTTCAATCTGTCATAAAACAATACAATAATTTCTTATTCTACAGTATGAACTCCAAAGTATGAATTCATACCATTTCATCATAACAAATTTATTGCTCCGAGACAATTCATTTCAGTTGATGATTTCTTTTGTCATATGATAAACTGTATATACAATCTGAAAAGAGAAAATCAAATATCATAATGAAAAGGAATATATATATGAAGAAAACCGCACTGGTTACAGGCGCCTCCCGAGGCATTGGCAAAGAAATCGCTATTGCCCTGGCCCGGGAAGGGTATGATCTGTACCTTATTTGTCATAACAACATCAATCTGTTACAGACTCTCTCATCAAAGCTCGAAAAAGAATATCCGATTACCTGCCATACGTTTGCAGGCGATGTTTCAGACTCAGCTTTTATTCATTCGGTGTTTCAGGAAATAGAACTCCTGGATGTACTGATCAATAATGCAGGCATCTCTTATATCGGTTTATTATCGGATATGACGGACGCAGAATGGCAAAACGTCATCCAGACCAATCTTTCGTCCTGCTTTTATACCTGCCGCGAAGCTATTCCAAAAATGCTTCAGTCGCACAGCGGTAAGATTTTCAACATATCCTCTGTATGGGGAAATGTCGGAGCCTCCATGGAGGTTGCCTACTCCGCTTCCAAGGGCGGAGTCAATTCCCTTACCAAAGCTCTGGCCAAAGAACTGGCACCTAGTAATATTCAGGTAAATGCTTTGGCTCTCGGAATCATCGATACGGATATGAACAAATGCTTTAGCGCAGAAGAACTGGAAGCAATAAAAAACGAAATCCCGGCAGACCGTTTGGGAACTGCAAAAGAAGCTGCTGATATGGTTATCAGCCTTTTACATTCACCAAGCTATCTCACCGGGCAAATCATTACGCTTGATGGTGGTTGGCAATAGCCGACCACTTTTTTTATACATGAAATCTTCGATTAATTTCTGTTCTGGCAACTCGTCCGCCTACAATCCAGGTTCCTATAAAAATAATCATCGATACAGTGGTAGCAATCAGGGTAAGTAAATCCCCCGGGATATGATCCAAATATGACAATGCTGCAAGCGCCGCACTAATCACAACCATTTCGATTTGCAAAACGATGTAACTCGACCAGTTTTTTATATTGATCAGCATGAGCAGAATAATCAGTGCATTTACCAGTAAAATCAGTCCCGGAATCACATATGCCAGGGACCAACCCTGAAAGCCGAGTACAACGTCAATGATTACGCATAGTCCGGATACCACAATACACTGAACAGCAATTTTGGCAACATGCCCCTCTTCTGCGTTGAAAATCGAAAACCAGAGCGTAATCAACAGATATACAATTCCGGCATCTGCAATTACAGCCCATAAAATACCATTTCCTCTGTCATAACTTATATAGTTAATGAATGCTAAAAGCAGCATCACACAGACTGCTATAAAAGTAATGATACGAAGCAGCATGGTGTATTTCTTTCTCAGAACACTTGCCGGCGGATATCCCGGCAGCTGCATAAAATATTCCTTTTCTTCTTCAAATTCTTGGGGCAATTCATCATCCAGCACAGTCTGGCACAGCGGACAAACCTGTAACTTTGCATTATGAATTGACACCTTACAATGTTTACAATATTTCATCTTGAAAATCCTTTTTTCGAATTAAGATTCTTCGTTGGTTTCTACTGTAACAGACAGCCCTTCCTTGGCCAAGGTCTGGAAAAAGCATTTTTGAATGCTGTGATCCGTAAGCTTGGAGCTGATGGTAAAAATCAAATGATTCTGATACGTACAAACAGTTGCCTTCATATTTTGTCCCTTGGTCATACTTAAAGTAGCCGTAAAATTTAAAATATACGGTTCATAAGCCTGCTTGACTGCAATTCTTCCGAGATTGGTTACAGTGGAAGTATTCGCCAGTGCAGAACCGTGATATACCCATTTCATTGCAATATTTTTAATAAAGAGAGGAACCATTCGAAGTACCATATTCTTCTGATTCGATACATTATAACTAATCAGCTGATCCATATGCTCCTTGGTAAGCTGCGACTTCAGACTTTCATCCACGATATGAATCACATCATCCAGTGAATATTCCTTTTCCCTGGCTTCAAATACTGCTGCCGTCATCGCAAAGAAATTTTTCATGGTGATCGACTCATAATACGGTCTTAGATTTACCGGCACACAAATGCTGACCGGTTTTTCACTCGGCTGTTTATGCAGATGCTCTTTGTAAATACTATAAGTATACACACCCACCAGGAAGGTATTCACACTGACATTTTTACTTTTTGCCACCTTTTTTACCTGATCCGCATCCATATATCCGTGCATAACAGACAAGGCTCCCTTGGGAAGAAACTCCCCGCCAAGCTCTACCGCTCTTTGCGTTTTATATTTTTTGTGCGGGATGTTTCCCGGATAATTTTTCAGATAACTGTCTTCTTTATTTAACGAGGTATCGCTGCAAAGCTTTTCCCCCATTTTTTGCATCAAATCTTCATTGGTCAGTCTCAAATACTGATAGACCAGTTCACGTAAAAAGGTAAAGGCTCCCATTCCGTCCGTCAAAACATGGAACACTTCTAAATTGATACGTGTTTTGTGATACGTCACACGAAACATATATCCGTTGTTCTGATGATCCTCTATATAACGACACGGATAATAGATTTCCTCTCTGACTGCCGGTGCCGGACGCGTATTGGTTTCAAAATAATACCAGAACATTCCTCGCCTTATTCTGGCATGAAAAATATCAAACTGAGGCAGAGTCCAATTGAGTGCCTCCTGGAGTTTATCCGGCTGTATTTCCTGTGTTAATGTCACTGAAATACGATATACACTGCTTCGGCTTTCACTGGCAATCACCGGAAATAAAAGCGCTGTATTATCCAGTTTGTCCCATTTCATTTCTTTTTCTGTTAAACCCATAAATTCTCCAATTACTATTTTCCGATTTATTCGGATAAATAATCCGTGCGCAGGGATTGTTTTACCCTGTCGACATCCTCCTTCAGCATACGTGCTGACAGAAGCTTACAGCCGTCTCCAAATACGATTAACTGTATCAATCCGTCCGATGTAGCAACGGTTACATCATAATCCTTTCCCATGGCATGGGCTGTCTTTTCAATATACTGGTCTGCGGTTTCCGCTTCCTTGGTATAAACCACATCAATGTTGTGATAGCTTTGCATCTGACCGATATTGCCTTTGACACGATATGCATCAAAAACCAGTATCAGATGACTGCCTATCATAGCCTGATAATCACACATGATATCTTTTAGCTTATCTCTGGCTGCATCAATGTTGTCCTTTGCTAACTCTTTTAGTTCATCCCAGGCAAAAACAATATTATAACCATCTACCAACAGATAGCTTTCTTTCTTTACCTGTTTCTTTTTCTTTGTTTTGTATTCCGTCTCACCGTAATCTCTGGCTCTTCTGACTACTCGGCGGTTTTGAAGACTCCTGTCTTTAATCGGTCCGTAGGTCTTTTCAAAAATCTCCATCAGGTCATTATCTTCCTGACCGAATTTTTTCTCCTTTGTATTTCGGCTTTCATGTCTCTCTCTCAGCCCCATCAGATATGCTTCATCAAATTCCTGTGTTTTTGCCTTGAGAACACTTTCCACATGCATATAATCAAAAACTTCATCCCAGCTGACCACAAAACCACTTCCGTTTGCACAGAACACAGAGTCCGGAGTGTTTCTCAAATCATGCAGCGGATTATAGCGTCTTTGCTCGATGACCTCCTCGGTATTATGACACTTATCATAACCGGCAAACTGTAAAAAGATTCTGCCTCGTCCCTTAGAAAAGGCTGCCAGTTCCTTGGCATAATTTCGAATAGTCGCTACCGGTGCCACGCCGCTTAAAGTAGCTGTATCCATCGTCTGATTCGGAGTATCGGATTTTCCTCCCATCTTTTCGATGTCTGTCATAACACGGCCGATCAGCTCTCTGTCGACTTCGATACGGAACGCAAAATATGGCTCCAACAATATCGATTCCGCCTGCATCAGGCCCTGTCTGATTGCTCGGTAGGTTGCCTGTCTAAAGTCGCCGCCTTCCGTATGCTTGGTATGTGCTCGTCCGCCGGCAACCGTAATTCTCATATCTGTAATCGGAGAGCCTGTTAATACACCTCTGTGTATTCTCTCTCCCAAGTGCTCATAAATCAATCTCTGCCAGTTCAGACTCAACACATCCTGACTGACACCCAGTTTAAACTCCAGTCCGCTTCCTCTGGGCAAAGGTTCCATCAACAAATGTACTTCTGCATAGTGTCTGAGAGGTTCAAAATGACCAACACCTTCCACGAGTCCATTAATTGTTTCCTGATATACGACCTTGCCCTCCGCAAAGCCGATTTCATATCCAAAGCGTTCCAAAACAATGGTTTTCAGAACTTCTATCTGTACATCTCCCATCAGCTGTACACAAAGCTCACCCAGTTCTTCGTCCCAGGCTACCATGATTTCAGGATTTTCTTCTTCAATCACCTTGAGATCAGACAGTACACCGGCTGCATCTTTTTCTTTCGGCCAGTTTACTCGATAGGACAGAACCGGAGTCAGAATCGGTTTGGAACTGAGTCGAAGGCTCCCCATTCCGTCACCGGCCTTTGTCTGCGTAAGTCCAGTTAAGGCTACTACCCATCCGGCATTTGCTGTCTCTGTCAGTTCATACTTATCTCCTTGATAAATACGAATCTGATTGATCTTTTCTTCTTTTTCCCAGCCCTCTTCAAAAAGCTGCTGCTTTACACTGAGACTTCCGCCTAATATTTTAACATGTGTTAATCTGGCGCCCTGTTCATCACGGGTTATTTTGATTACGGTAGCTGCAAATTCCTGCGGATAAGAAGGATACAGCATATAATCCGCCAGACTATCCATAAATTCGTCCACACCGAAATCCTTTAGTGCTGAGCCGAAAAAGCACGGAAACAGTTTACGACCTGCCACCAGCTTTGCAATGACATCCTCATCCAGAATTCCTTCTTCTAAAAAGGTCTCTAAAAGATTTTCATCACACATGGCTACACTTTCCCAAAAGACATCCGGACTTTCTGCTTTGAGTCCGAAGTCTATACATTCCGAAGAAAGATTTGTGTGCAGGGAATCCATCACAGCCTGTCTGTCAGCTGTAATCTGGTCCATTTTATTTACAAAAATAAAGGTGGGAATCTGGTACTCTTCGAGAAGCTTCCAGAGCGTTTGGGTATGACTTTGCACTCCGTCAGAACCGCTCACTACCAAAATAGCATAATCCAGTGCCATCAGGTTACGCTCCATTTCAGCAGAAAAGTCCACATGTCCCGGTGTATCTAATAAGGTTATATTTTTATCTTTTAGTTTGATCTGCGCCTGCTTGGAAAATATGGTAATACCACGTTCTCATTCCATTTGATCTGTATCCATAAAGGAATCTCCGTGGTCCACACGTCCCACCTTTCGAATGGCGCCGTTTTTATATAATAAAAGCTCGGATAAGGTAGTTTTACCTGCATCTACATGAGCTAATATTCCGATTGTAATACTATCTGATATTTTGTGAGTCTGACTCATTCTTTTTCCCTTTTCTTGGTATGCCAAGCTTTTTCTTATTTTTCACATCTTAAAATATCTACGGTATGTGAACTGGCTCCTATCAAATCCATTCTTTCACAGGTTGCCAGATGATACTGAATAAAGTAATCAAACTCTTCTTCAGACATGGCATTGATAATTGGTCGCATATGATCTGCCGGACCGTCTGCTGCGATAATCTGTTCTCTTTTCAGACCAGCGTCCCGGTTCAGGGCATCTATTTCCTCTATACGCACGACATCGTATAATGTATTTGCTTCCTTGGTACAATGGAAATCCTCTGTCAAAAGGCCGTTTTTCATACTCTCTACTATATGTCCCTCTCGAAACGCATAAGTCAGCACACTGTATTCATTCATGCAATAAGCTACCAGAATATATCCGCCCTCTTTGGTTACACGTTTTGCTTCAGTTAATGCTTTGACTTTTTCATCCCATTCATGAAGATGATACATCGGTCCGAACACGAGTGTGAAATCAAAGCTGTTGTCCTCAAATCGTTTCAGTTTTAACGCATTTCCCTGATATGCCTTGATATTGGCATTCTTCTTTTTCAAGACACCGAGGTTGCTTTTAACCAGCTCTACCGCTGTCACATCATATCCTTTTTCACTGATGGCTACGCTGTATCTTCCGGTACCGGCACCAACATCGAGGACCTTGATCTGCGATGGGGATACTCCCTTTGCATCACACAAAGCTTCCAGGTATTTCATAATATATTGCATGGAGGTCACAAACTCGACTCTGCCATGTCTCGATAACAGTCTTCTATCTTCATTAAATTTGTTATAATAGGCAACTAACTCTTCTACCTTTGCCATCGTAATTTCCTGCTTTTCTAATCTATATTTTTCTGACAAACATTTTTGATGAATCTGCGATGTCTTTTGCAATTCTTTTGATTGCACTGCCGGCATGGCCCCGCGACGCCGGACCGCGGTAAATAAAAAAACACCCTGCCAATAGTATAACCTATCGACAGGGTGTTTTGGAAGTCTTTTCTTATTCTTCAATTACAGATGTACAATGTGGGCATCTGGTAGCTTCGATATCAATTTCGCTCTTGCAGTAAGGGCATTTCTTTGTTGTAGGAGCAGCCGGAGCTTCTTCCTTTTTACCAATTGACATTAACTTATTAAGACCCTTCATTAAAAGGAAAATAATAAATGCCATAATAATGAAATTGATTACTGCTGTAATAAATGCGCCGTAGTCAATATAGTTGTCACCAAGTAAATGAATTTTACCCTGAACTTCTGCGCCGCCAATACATCCGATGATTGGGTTAATGAAATTTTCTGTTAATGCTGTTACGATTCCTGAAAATGCACCACCGATTAATACACCGACAGCCATATCCATTACGTTTCCTTTTAAAGCAAATGCTTTAAACTCTTCTAAAAACTTTTTCATTTGTTTCTCCTTTACTTTCTCTTTTTTAGGTTAATCCCTCTGCCTCATAGTATAAAATGAAAGCAGTAAGTTTTCAACTAGTTTTTCTTTTTTCCGTAGCGAAGCGGAATGGCTACGGTGCGATTAAAAAATGCAATGAGCGGTCCCATAAAAAAGGCAGTTACTAAAGTACCGACTCCGACGGTCGCTCCTAAAAAGAATCCGACTGCTGTACAGATTACATCTGTTGCGATTCTGCAGTACTGGAATTTTACCTTGCTCTGTTTTTCCGAAATATACAAAGCCACTGCATCATAGGTAGATACTCCCATATCTCCTGTAAAATAAAGTGCCGATCCAAAGCACATGATAATGACTGCTACCAATAAAAACAGGCAACGAACCAAAAGAGACGGATTTGGAATCAGACGGTTCCATAATGCAGAAGAAAATTCTACTACATATCCCAATAAAAAGATATTAATCATAGTGCCCAGCCAGATTTTCTTTCGGTCTAAAAAGAAAATAAATACTAACATAATCACATTAATGATGGTATATAAATTTCCGAATCCCATTGAAGTATGTTCCCAAATACCGTGGGCCAGAACCTGAAACGGATCCATACCAAAATTGGAAAAGTCAAACATACCTACACTGAAACCTGCAACCAATACACCCATAATGGTCATCAAAACTCTTCTTGTCTTTTCACTCATTTTTCCTCACTCTCTGTTCCGATTCCCCGCCGGAACGCTTTTCTGTCTATTTTTTTGCAAACCTTGATTATAATAGCATACGAAAAATCAAAAAAATAGTATAAATCATTCAAAATAATGAAAAAAGACTGTACATTCCGTTTGGAATATACAGTCCTGTTTTTTTCTTTATACTACCGGCTGATTATTTACCGTTTACTTCTTCAAATTCCTTGATGATAGATTCATCAGGCTGTGGTGTAGCAAGGCTGACAACTACTACAAATACACAAGCTACGATAAATGCAGGAAGAAGTTCGTAGATGTTCCATACTCCACCGAGCGGACGAACCAGGTATTTCCATACAAAAATCATAACACCACCTGAAAGCATACCTGCAAGCGCACCGTATTTGTTGGTTCTCTTCCAGAAAAGTGCAAATAATACAACTGGTCCGAAAGCTGCACCAAATCCTGCCCAAGCAAAGGATACAATTGAAAATACTGAGCTGGATGGGTCTCTTGCCAAAATAACTGCAAAGATTGCGATTAAGAACAAGGTAACTCGAGCAGCTACGACACCGCTCTTATTCTTCTTTGCCAGGGTTTCACCCAGCATATCTGATGATACAGCAGAAGCTGCTGCCAAAAGCTGTGAATCTGCAGTTGACATGGTAGAAGCCATGATACCTGCCAAGATAATACCTGCGATCAATGCAGGAACGATTCCGCTCTGACTTAATAAATCTGCGATTTTTACAATAACTGTTTCTGAGTTTGATCCCTCTAATACTTCGATGGCATTTACTTTGCTCATTCCTAAACCAACTACACCGATGAATACACCGATTGCCATTGAAATAGTAACCCATACAATCGCTACTCTTCTGGCGAGCGGAAGCTTGTTTTCATCTTCAATGGCCATGAAACGAAGAAGGATATGAGGCATACCAAAATATCCAAGTCCCCATGCCATAGTAGATACGATGGTAATCACTCCATAAGGGGCTGACGAAGGACTTGCTGCATCATAAGATGTCAGAAGCGAGAAATAACCAGGTAAGGATTTTGCATTGTCAATAACTGCTCCAAATCCGCCTGCTGTATGAATACCAAATACCATAACAACTACTAAAGCGATTGTCATAACAATACTCTG